>JAISMM010000055.1 GCA_031276725.1 Clostridiales bacterium
GCGCGTCGGTAAGCGAATGCCCCAAATGCCACGAATTCAAGCAAAACCACAGGGTTTGCCCGCATTGCGGTTATTACGACGGCGTGCAGAGGGTTGAAGTCAAAACCGAAAAAGAGTGAATAAACGGCTCGAATTTTTTGCGATAGCGGCAAAAGTGTAACCCCGCTCCGGCTTGCGTATGCATAGTGAGCGCACGGCGGCGCGGACGCGTTTTCGCCCCTCCGACGGATTTTTGAACGGCAAGCGATTCCCCTCTATGGAGTGCCTCGCCCGTGTATACGGGCTTAGCTCGCAAGCTCGTACGCCCTATAAACGGCTTTGCCGTTTGACGGCTCGGTTCGTGCCGCGTTAGCGGCGGGGTGGTTGACTGTCCGCCGCACCCGGCAACTCCCTAAAATTCCCCTCTGTGGAGGGGTGTCGCGTTAGCGGCGGGGTGGTTAAACTATTTAAGATTAACCGCATAAAAAATGTATGTTAAGGCGGTTAAAACAAGTAATAAAACCACCCCGTCGGCGTCCGCCGCCACCCCTCCATAGAGGGGAATTCAAGGGACGCACCGAACGCAACCGACAAACGGTTGAGGGCAAAATTACCCTGTCCGCCGCACCCGGCAACTCCCCAAAATTCCCCTCTGTGGAGGGGTGCCGCGTTAGCGGCGGGGTGGTTGACTGTCCGCCGCACCCGGTGTGTCTCTTGAATTCCCCATCCATATAAAACTCCGGACAGGTTTAGTCGGGTTTAAGCCGCGCCGCTTATCCGGAGTTTTCCGTAGAGTGGAACCGGCGCGAATACGCTTTTTCAGTTTTTACAATCTAAATGGCTTCGCATAAGCGGAGCTATTGTTTTGAGCGGACGTTCTTTCGGAGCGGACGCCCCTTATTAAGCGGAGCTATTTTATTGTTGCGAGGAGCATAGTTATGAAAATCATTGTCGACATATTCGGCGGCGACAACGCGCCCGCCGAGATTATTAAGGGCTGCGCCGAGGCGCTAAAAGCCGAGCCGCGGCTAAGTATAGTTATGAGCGGGGCGGCGGGCGCGGTAGAGGACGGCATAAGGGAGTATAATATCGAGCGGGGCCGCGTCGAGGTTATCGACGCGCCCGACGTTATTACGAACGACGACGTTCCCACCGACGCCGTACGGCGCAAAAAGGACTCGTCGCTCGTGCGCGCGCTGACCGCCCTAAAAGAGCGGGACGACATAGACGGTATGGTGTCGGCGGGCAGTACCGGCGCGGTTTTGGCGGGCGCTATCTTCAAGGTCGGGCGCATTAAGGGTATCGAGCGGCCCGCGTTGGCGCCGCTTTTGCCCACCGCCGACGGCCGCGAGGTATGCCTTATCGACTGCGGCGCGAACGTCGATTCGCGCCCGGAGTTTTTGGCGCGGTTCGCCCTGTTGGGCGCAAGCTACATGCGGGCGGTTTACGGACTCGCCGATCCGCGCGTGGGACTCGTCAGCAACGGCGTCGAGGACAAAAAGGGCAACGAGCTTACCCGCGCGGCGTTCGCCCTCTTAAAGGAAATGCCGGTTAATTTTGTCGGCAATATGGAAGCGCGCGACGCACTGAGCGGAAATTTCGACGTGCTCGTATGCGACGGCTTTGTGGGCAACGTGCTTATGAAAAGCGTCGAGGGCACGGCGGCGCTCGTTATGAAAATGCTTAAAGGCGCCGTTATGAAAAGCGCCGCGGCAAAATTCGGCGCGCTGTTTATGCGCAAGGCGTTCAAGTCCTTAAAACGCGATATGGACTATAATTCAAAGGGCGGCGCGCCGCTTTTGGGCGTCGAAAAAATTATCGTCAAGTCGCACGGCTCGTCAAAGTCCGAATCGGTTAAAGCGTCCGTATTGCAAGCCGTCAAAATGGCGGAGGGCGACCTGATAGGTAAGATTAAAGCCGGGTTAAACGCGGGGGCGGACAAATAGGTCGCCACGCCTGCCGCACCGCGCTTTACCCGCTTGAACGTTGTTCTTTACCGTCGTTAGATTCCGCAAGGCGGAATAATTTGTCGAATACCGCTTCCGAAAAAATCTAAATTTTTGCCCGATTTGATTGCAAACGCGCCGTATTAATGGTATAATATTAATATAAATTCCGATCAAGGACGTTAATTTGAAATTCAAGAAGTTAGAGGTCGCCGGGTTCAAGTCCTTTGCCGACCGGTTAGAAGTGAAATTCGGAGCGGGCATTACCGCGATTGTCGGGCCGAACGGCTGCGGCAAGAGTAACGTCGCCGACTCTATACGTTGGGTGTTGGGGGAGCAGTCCGCCAAGCTGTTGCGCGGCTCGTCGATGGTGGACGTTATTTTTAACGGCACCGAGCACCGCAAATCGCTGTCGTTTTGCGAGGTCAACCTGTACTTCGACAATTCCGAAAAGCTGTTCCCGACTCTCGATTTTAACGAGGTCGTCATATCGCGCAAGCTTTACCGCTCGGGCGAGAGCGAGTATTTGTTGAACAAAAGCGCCTGCCGCCTTAAAGACATTATCGACATTTTGCGCGACGCGGGAATGGGGCGCGAGGGCTACTCGATTATAGGTCAGGGCAGAATCGACGAGCTTTTGTCGTCCAAGCCCGAGAACCGCCGCGAAATTTTCGAGGAGGCGGCGGGAATCTCTAAATTTAAGGCGCGCAAGACGGATGCGGAGCGCAAGCTGACGCGCACTAACGAAAATCTTTTGCGCGTCAACGACATTTTGGACGAAAAAGCCAAGCAGCTCGACCCGCTTACACGCCAGTCCGAAAACGCGCGCAAGTGGCTCGAACTGCGCGACAAATTAAAGCACTACGAAATCAACACCTACATATACCAATACGACACGGCGAACGAGGCCAAGTCCGTCATAAATACGCGCCTAAACGGTATTTTGGACGAGCTCAATTTGCGCCAAGGCGAATGCGACCGCGTTTCGGCGGACTATAACGCCGCTATGGAGGCGGTCAATTCGGCGGACAAGTCTATCGAGGATTTGCGCGAGGAATTACTCGAACTCACCGTCGGCATCGAAAAGCAGGCGGGCGAAATCAAGCTCCTCAACGAACGGTCGGGGTACCTGTCCGCCCAAAACGAAAAACTCGCCGACGAGAACGAACGCCTTGCCGACCGCTACGCCCGAACGACCGACTTAATCGAGCGGGGCGCGGCGGCGTTAGAGGATAAAAAGCGCGAGCTTGCGCTTTTGCGCGGGGCGGCCGAACGCCATTCTAACGACTACTTAAAGGTCATCGAAACTATGACGGAGGGCGAGGGCGAGGTGCAAACGCACCACCGCGCGATCGTCGCGGCTATGGACAAGCTGGCGGAGATTAAGGCGAATATGTCGCGGCTTGTCGCCGAGCGCGAGGGGCTTGTTTCCGGAATCGACGACCTAAAAAACCGCATCGCGTACAGTAATGACAAGTTAAACGCAGACCTTGAAACCGAAAAGACGTTGGGGGAGCAAATCGCGGAGCTAAAAAACAACCGCGCCGCTCTTACGGCGGAAATCGACGCGCTTTACGCCGTCGGCAACGAATGTTTGTCGCAAATAAACGAGTGCGCCTCGGGACTCGACAAGCTGAACGCGGATTTTTATTCGCTCAAAACGCGCCGCAAAATGCTCGACGAAATGCGCAGGAGCTTCGAGGGGTTCGCCTACGGCGTAAAAAAGCTCCTCGCGGACGCGAAAACCGACAAGGACATAGCAAAACGCGCCGAGGGCGTCGTGGCGTCGCTTATAACGGTAGACCCCAAATTCGAGACGGCTATCGAGCTCGCCCTTGGCGGCGCGGTTCAAAATATCGTTACGCAAAACGAGGACGACGCCAAATTTTTGATCGAGTACTTAAAGCGCGGGCGCTACGGCCGCGTTACCTTTCTGCCGATTACGTCCGTTAAGGAACGCCGCGTTCCGGACGCGTTCGCGCCGCTTCTAAAAGGCCCCGGGTGCTTCGGCGCGGCGTCCGATTTAGTCGGCTGCGACCAAAAATTCCGCGGCGTAATAAAAGGGCTTTTGGGCGCTACGGTCGTCGTCGACAATATGGACACCGCCGTCGCTATGGCAAAGCGCACCGATTACGCCTTCAAAATCGTAACATTAGACGGCGATATTATTAACCCGTCGGGTTCTATGACGGGCGGCAGCAAAAAAAGCGAGCTGTCGAACATTTTCGGCTACGACCGCGAAATTACGGAGCTCGACGCGCAAATAGCGTCGATAGAGTCGCGCGTCGCGGAGCTTACAAAAAAGCGTTCCGACGCCGCCGACCGCCGCGCCCAAAACGAAAAAAGCGTGCGGGAGCTTTCGGACGCGGCGCACGATATCGACGTCGCGCTTTCGGCGCGGGAGGAGACGTTCGCCAAGCTGACGGCCGCCATAGAGGAGCTTACCGTCAATATCGGCAACCTTGAATTCGAGGTTATGGAGGACGACGAGCGCGTCGCCGTTATCGACCGCGACTTAGGGTCGGTCGCGGAGCTCGAAAGCCTTATCACGGGCGAAAAGGAGCTTGCGGCGGCGGGCGGCGAGGAGCGGCTCGCCAAATTCGAGGAGCTGCGCGGCGAGCGCGACCGTCTTCACGAGCTTATGCTAAGCGCCCGCGCGGAGGTTTCCACCGCCGAAAATATCGTCTTTAACGCCGAAAACGACATTAAACGCCTGCAAGAGGACGTTCGCGCCACGGCGGGGCAAATCGAAATCAACAACGCCCAGACCGCCGAAAACCGGCTTATCATCGCGAATATCGACGCCGAAATCAGCGCGTTTTCGACCGTTTCGGGCGCGGACGACTCCGACCGCGTTCGCGAAATCCGGAATTCGCTCGCCAATCTCGACGGCTTCAAGCACAAAAATCAGGCGGCGGTCGCGGAGCTCGACGCGCGGCGAATGAGCCTTATCGACGAAATCCGTTCGCTTAGCGACAAGCGTTCAAAGGAAGAAATGATGCTGTTAAAGGTCGATTCCGACATCGAAATTATGCAGCAGCGCGTTACCGAGGAGTACAATTTGACGTACGCCGACTGCCTGCCGTTCAAGGCGGAAAACTACGATTTGGCGTTCGGAATATCCGAGGCGGCGCGTATCAAGCGGCAAATGGCGGCGCTCGGCAACATAAATTTGGACGCTATCGAGCAGTGCAAAATTATGTACGAAAGCTACAACGAGCTTAACGGTCAAAGGGAGGATCTAACCAAGGCGGCGGCGGATTTAACGCGTATAATCGCGGAGCTGTCGGCGGAAATGCTGTCGCGCTTTTCGGAGCGTTTCGAGCAGATCCGCGCCAACTTCCGCAAGATATTCAAGGAGCTGTTCGACGGCGGAAGCGCCGACCTCATTCTGTTAGAAAGCGAGAATCCGCTCGAAGCGGGCATCGAAATTTTTGCTCAGCCGCCCGAAAAAAAGCTGCAATCCATATCGCTCCTTTCGGGGGGCGAGCGCGCGCTTACCGCCATAGCGATACTGTTCGCCATTCTGCGGCTAAAGCCTATGCCGTTTTGCGTCCTCGACGAAATCGAGGCGGCGCTCGACGACCCCAACGCGGGCCGCTTCGCAAAGTATCTGCGCCGGTTTTCGGAGGACACGCAGTTCATAGTCATAACGCACCGCAAGCCGACGATGGAGCTTGCCGACAGTCTTTACGGCGTTACTATGGAGGAAAAAGGCGTAAGCAAAATAGTTTCGGTTAAATTGAGCGACGCCGTCGCGGTAGCCGAGCCGCATTTGTCGTAGAAAAAAGGGAGGCACGCAAAATGGGACTTTTCGGAAAAATCAAGGCGGGTCTAAAAAAGACAAAGGACGCCATTAGCTACAAGCTCAACAAGCTGTTCACGGGCGGCGTTTTAGACGACGGATTTTACGACGAATTAGAGTCCGCGCTCATATCGTCGGACGTGGGTTCGGCGGCGGCCGACACGCTTTTGGAGCGGCTAAAAGCGGCCGTCGACAAAAAGCATATCCGCGAGCGCGGCGCGGTAAAGGACGAATTAAAATCGCTTATGCGCGGACTTTTAGACGAAAACCCGATCCCCGTCTACGCGTATCCGCTCGTGATTTTGCTCGCGGGGGTCAACGGCGTGGGCAAAACCACGGCCGTGGGCAAGCTCGCCCGCAGATTCAAGCGCGAGGGTAAAAGCGTTACGATAGCCGCCGCCGACACCTTCCGCGCCGCCGCCGCCGACCAGCTCACCGTTTGGGCGGAACGCGCCGACGCGCGCATAATCAAGCACGCCGAGGGCGCCGACCCCGGCGCGGTCGTTTTCGACGCCGCTCAAAGCGCCAAAAGCAGGAACACCGACGTACTTTTAATCGATACGGCGGGGCGGCTCCACAACAAAAAGAATCTTATGGAGGAGCTTAAAAAAATCTCGCGCGTCATTCGCCGCGAGCTCCCGAATTTTCAATACCTCAACTATATCGTCCTCGACGCGACTACCGGGCAAAACGCCCTCAACCAGGTCGAGGTGTTCGACGAGGCGATCGATATCGACGGCATAATCCTCACCAAGCTCGACGGAACCGCAAAAGGCGGCGTCGTCCTCGCTCTTGCCGGCGAATTTTCCGCCCCCGTCGTCTACGTGGGCGTAGGCGAGGGCGTCGACGACCTCGAAAACTTCGACTCCGCCGAATTCGTCGACGGAATAATAGAGTAATATCCGCCCGGGCAGTCGACCGTAATTTGTAGCCGACTGCCCGCATAACGCAAAACAATCGGGAGGAATATTATAATGGCAGATACGGAATTAGAAAAAGATACGGTTAAATTTGTTAATGCGGCGGTTATTCACGCAAATTCCGAGTTTTTGGATTGGAAAACTAGCAATAAGCAAGAAAAAATATTGTCGACCATAGCCGCTAAATACTGTATGAGCGAACAAGAGGATACTTTTTATAAAGGTTTGTTTGAGCATACAAATCCTACCGTAAGGAAATGCGCCGCTTTTTATAGCGACACGATGAATTACGATTTATATAGGTCGCTTGAAATTTTTGTTGCGCTCGCAAAGGAGCAAAATGTGGTTTTCTCGACAAACGCCGAACGAAACAACGATATTATCCAAGGAATAGTATGCTCGATTGACCGACTTAAAGATAAAATAAAAAATTATGAAAAATTTGGCGACGGGCGGTTGTATAGACAATATTATAATTTTTATCGTATGGCATATGAGTACATAAACTATTTAATTGAGCGCAAAGAGGAAAAAATGAATGATTATCTTTTGGAAATAATCGATTTTGCAGAGCAAATTGTACGGGATGGCAAAGGAGATAAATTTTTTGAAACCGCTTTTAATGAAAAGGAGAACGTTATAAAAATTGTGATCTCATTAGTAAGCGTTAAGTTAAATTACGATATTGATAAAAGCGTCAAAACGTTGCAAAAACTAGTTGCAGGCGGTAAAAAGTCCCTAAACCCGCGAATGTTGCAATTTACCAAGGAACTCCTTGCGGAAATAAAAAATGAATGCGGATAGGTTGATTTTTTTCTAAACGACGTGTATAATACCGGCGAGGTGATAAAATGCGCATAGATAGGAACGGGGCGTTGACGGTAACGGAAACGAACCGAAATTTTTGCAAGGCGGCAAAGCTAGCCGAAAAGAACGGCGGCGCGGCGATATTCAAAAACAACCGCCCCGAGTATATGCTTGTCGATTCGGCTCAAAATCCGCCCGCCGATTTGACCGATGACGAAAAAATCGACGTCGCCGCAAAGCGTGTCTTGCAAAGATACCGCGCCGCTTTTAAGGAGCTTGCCGAACGATTAACGCGATAAAAACTATATAATACTCCGAAAATATCCCGACTTTACACAAATTTTACACAAACAATACACTCTCTATGTTTATTATTTTTTTGTTTTAATGTATAGTTAAGGTAATGTATGATTGCATTAAAATAAAAAAAAGGAGAGTTAAAAAAATGAAAAGAATCATTACATTGTTGGTTGTCGTGTTGACCTGTGCGGTCGGGGTGTTCGGTATGGGAGGGTGCAACAAGAACGACGGAGTCGAGGAGGTTACTATTAACTTTTCGGGTTCGTCGTCGGTGTCGCCCCTTATGCAGAAGCTCGCCGCCGACTACGAGAGCAAGAA
This sequence comes from Clostridiales bacterium, assembly GCA_031276725.1. GTDB lineage: Bacteria > Bacillota > Clostridia > Christensenellales > Pumilibacteraceae > RACS-047. The sequence continues at coordinate 8,076 of JAISMM010000055.1, forward strand.
CGCGGGCGTTACAATCACTATAACGACCAGCGATTCGGGAACCGGAGTTTCCGACACGCTCGCCGACAAAAACGACGTCGGGATGGCGTCGCGCGACCTCAAAAGCACCGAAACGGGCTTGACCGCCGTCAAGATATGCGACGACGGCATAGCGGTAATCGTCCACAAGAATTCGGCGCTTACTAACGTAACGGCGGTACAATTGTACGACCTTTACAAGGACGGAACGGCGATAGGCGACATTACGGACGCCATATCGCGCGAGGCCGCGAGCGGCACCCGCGACGCGTTCGATTCGCTTATCAAAAAGGACGGCACGGAGCTTAAAAAGGCGACGGCGTTCAGCGGTAAGGTTTCGGAACAAAATTCCACGAGCGGCGTAAAGACGCAGATTGCCGCAAGCCCGAACCGCATAGGCTACATATCGCTGGGCAGCCTCGACGACACCGTTAAGGCGGTTAAGTTCGAGGACGTAGCGGCAAGCGCGGCGACCGTCAAAAACGGAACGTACAAGCTGGCGCGTCCGTTCAACATCCTGTTAAAGGAAGGTAAGACGGTGCCGGCCGCGGTTCAAAAATTTATCGACTTTATCAAGTCCGAGGACGGTCAAAAGATCGTCGAGGCGCAGGGTTACATTAAGCTCTGATAATGAAAAATACCTGCGTTGAGGTAAGACCGCAAAAGAGCGAGACCGCCGCGAAAGCCGTATTCGGATTTGCGGCGGTATTCTCCGTTATAGCGGTGTTCGCCATAATATTCTTTATTTTCTACGCGAGCGTTCCGGCGTTCCGCGAGATCGGCGTATTCAACTTTTTGTTCGGCAGGCTTTGGGCGCCGGACAAGGAGTTTTTGCCCGTTTCGGGGCGTTTCGGCATTTTGCCGATGATCGTCGGCTCCCTGTGCGTAACGGCGGGCGCGGTGCTTTTGGGCGGCGGCTCGGGCGTCTTTACGGCTATGTTTATGTCGAAATTCTGTCCCGCAAAATTAAAGGGCGTACTCGGGCATCTAATCAATTTTTTGGCGGGAATCCCGTCCATAATCTACGGCTTTTTCGGTATCACGATACTAATCCCGGTTATGGACAGAATATCGCCGACGGGCTCCGGTATGGGGATTTTGGCAAGCTCGGTAATTTTGGGCGTAATGATTCTGCCGACGGTAACGTCCATCACCAAGGACAGCCTCGACGCCGTTCCGCGCGAGATTTTCGAGGGCGCGCTCGCGCTTGGGGCGAGCAAGGAGCAGGCCGCCTTCAAGACCGTTTTGCCCGCCGCAAAATCCGGCGTTTTAACGGCGCTCGTCCTCGGCACGGGCAGGGCGGTTGGCGAAACTATGGCGGTTTTAATGGTCGCGGGCAATTCGGCGGCGTTCCCGACAAGCGTCTTTTCAAACATACGCACGCTGACGATAAATATGGTGCTCGAAATGGCTTACGCCTCGCCGGGCAGCCTGCACCGAAACGCGCTTATAGCGACGGGCGCGGTGCTGCTCGTCTTCATCCTGATTTTGAACCTTCTTTTGGGACTTTTGCGCCGCAAAAAGCGGGAGCGCCGCTCGCGCGAAAAGCCGCTAAATATTCCCGACGAGGGCGGCGCCGCGCCCGCAAAGTCATACAACTTCCGCGAAACGGGAACGTTTACGCGCCTGTTAAAATACTTGTCCGCGGGCATAACCGCCGCGATCGTGCTCGTTCTAACGGCTATAATCGGCTTTATCCTCATTAAGGGACTGCCCGCCATAAATTTCAAGTTCCTGTTCGGGCCCTCGGGCAACGCGGGCGCGTCCTTACGCCCGGCGTTCGTTACTACGGGAATGCTGATTTTAATCGCGCTCGCCGTCGCGCTTCCGGTGGGCATCGGCGCGGCGATATACCTGTCCGAGTACGCCAAGCCCGACACGCGCCTCGTTAAGACGATACGCCTCTTTACCGAAACGCTCGCGGGTATGCCGAGCATTATATTCGGCTTTTTCGGCGTCATATTCTTTTGCGAGTTTATGAAAATGGGCGTTAGCGTCCTCGCGGGCGGGCTTACGCTCTCGCTGATAATTCTGCCCACCGTAATACGCTCGACCGAGGAAAGCATTATCGCCGTGCCGCACGCTCTGCGCGAGGCGAGCTTGGCCCTCGGCGCGGGTAAGCTGCGCACGATATTCAAGGTCGTTCTGCCCTCGGCGATTTCGGGAATAGTTACGTCGGTAATACTCGGAATCGGCCGCATAGTGGGCGAGTCGGCGGCGCTTATTTACACGGCGGGCGCCGTCGTCTACACGCCCGACGCGCTCACCGACAGGGGCGCGAGCTTCGCCGTTATGATGTGGATGTTTTCGAGCGAGGGACTCTATATGAGCTACGCCTACGGAACGGCCGCCGTACTTTTGATATTCGTCGCCGTCCTGAACACGCTTATCGCATTATTAAAGAACGGATTCGAGAGAGGTAAAAAACCGTGAAAAATATTTTGAAAACCGTCGCGGAAAGGTTCGCCAAAAAACCGCCGCAAGCCGCAACCGCCGAAAACGCCGCCGAGAACGTCGGGGAGAACGTCGGTAACGCCGCCGAAAACGTCAAGGAAAAACCGAAAATGTTCGATGTCGACACCGACATAACCGTAAGGTCGTTAGACCTTTATTACGGAACGTTTCAAGCGCTCAAAAATATCGATATGGTTATGCCCAAAAACGCGGTAACCGCCCTTATAGGGCCGTCGGGGTGCGGCAAGTCCACGCTCGTAAAGTCGCTCAACCGTATGAACGACCTAATCCCGGCGTGCCGCATAACGGGCGAGGTGATAATGGGCGGCCGCAATATCTATGACAAGGACATCGACGTCAATCTGCTGCGCAAAAACGCGGGTATGGTGTTCCAAAAGCCCAACCCCTTCCCCATGAGCGTGTTCGACAATATCGCCTACGGCCCGCGCACGTTCGGCATCCGCAAAAGGGGCGACCTGTCCGACATAATAGAACGCTCGTTAAAGTCCGCCAACCTCTGGGACGAGCTTAAAGACCGCCTGCACAAGTCCGCGCTTTCGCTTTCGGGCGGTCAGCAGCAACGCCTTTGCATAGCCCGCGCGCTGGCGGTCGAACCCAAAATCTTGCTTATGGACGAGCCGACGAGCGCCCTCGACCCGATTTCCACGGGCAAAATCGAGGAGCTTTGCGAGGAGTTAAAGCAAAAGGTTACAATAGTTATGGTTACGCATAATATGCAGCAGGCCGCCCGCGTTTCCGACAAAACCGGCTTCTTTTTGATGGGCGACCTTATCGAATACGGCGACACCGCCGAAATTTTCGCCGCCCCCAAGCACGAACGGACTATGAGCTATATCTCGGGCCGCTTCGGATAAACCTTTCGGTCGGTGAAAAATCCCGCGACGGTGGCAAAACGCGGAACGCCCGCTTGCGCTAACGCAACGGTAAAGTCCGCCTGCGGAAACAAACGACCACCCCGCCGCTAACGCAACGGTAAAGCCCGCCTGCGGAAACAAACGACCACCCCGCCGCTAACGCGGCACCCCTCCGCGGAGGGGAATTACCGTTAAAAAATTCCCCTCTATTACCGCCCGTCCGCCGCACTCGGCATATTCCCAAAAATTCCCCTCCGTGGAGGGGTGGCGGCGAACGCCGCCGGGGTGGTTGTCCGTCCGCCGCACTCGGCATATCCCCAAAAATTCCCCTCTGGGGAGGGGTGGCGGCGAACGCCGCCGGGGTGGTTGCCCGTCCGCCGCCGGGGCGGTTGCCCGTCCGCCGCCGGGGTGGTTGCCTGTCCGCCGCCGGGGCGGTTGTCCGTCCGCCGCCGGAGCCGTGCAACTATTAAAAAACAGCCGAATAAAAATTCCCCTTTACTTATTACCGGAAATATGTTAAAATATAGGCGTCGGGAGGCGCCGCCAAAAGAAAGCCGGGGACAGTCGGGGCACCTTAAAGCCGCCTAAACTTGTCCGGAGCTTTCTAAAAAAGGAGTATTAAATTGAGAAAGAATTTTGACGACGATTTGCAAGGCCTGTCGGGCGAGCTTGTAAAAATGGCGGCGGGCGCGGAGGAGGCGATACGTCTTTCGGTCAGAGCGCTCACGCAAAAGGACGCGGAGCTGGCGCGCGCGGTCATCGAGGGCGACGGCGCGATCGACGACCTTGAAAAGTCTATCGAGAGCCGCGCCTTAAAGATAATCATTAAGTATCAGCCCGTGGCGCGCGATTTAAGGAGCGTTACCTGCGCGCTTAAAATGATTACCGACATAGAGCGCATAGCGGATCAGGCGTCCGATATTTCGTCGATAACGCTAAAATTTATCGGCGCCGAATACATAAAGGACATCGAGCATATCCCGGCTATGGCGGCGCACGTATGCGAAATGGTTCACAACAGCGTGCGTAGCTTTATCAACCGCGACGAAACGCTCGCGCGGCGTATAAAGTCCGACGACGACGTAGCCGACGCGCACTTTATCGCCATAAAGGACGAGCTTATCGCGCACCTCAAAAAGCGTCCCGACGCCGCCGAGCAAATTCTGTACTTTATGATGATCGCAAAATACCTCGAACGCATCGGCGACCACGCCGTCAATATATCGGAGTGGGTGGTGTTCGACCTTACGGGCGTGCATAAAAATTCGCGGATTCTTTAATTTTACGGGAGATTAGGAATGCAAACAATTTATTCGGTAGAGGACGACGGCGATATTCGCGACCTTTTGCGCTTTTCGCTGCAAGGACTCGGTTACGCCGTGTCGCTGTTTTGCGGCGCGGAGGAAATGTTCAAAAGCCTTTCGGAGGGCGGGAATCCCGATCTTATTTTGCTCGACATTATGCTGCCCGGTATGGACGGCGCCGAGGCGCTTAAAAGGCTCAAAGCCGCCGCCGCCACCAAAAATATTCCCGTCATAATGCTCACGGCAAAATCGGCGGAGATTAATATCGTCAACGGGCTTAACGCGGGCGCGGACGATTACGTAACAAAGCCGTTTTCGGTTATGGAGCTGTCGGCGCGTATCAACGCCCAACTGCGAAAGTCCGACCGGCCAAAAAAAATCGGGGCGGACGGCATAGTGATGGACGCCGCCGCGCGCGAGGCGTTCCTCGACGGCAAGCCCCTGCCGCTCACCTTAAAGGAGTTCGAGCTTTTGTACGCCCTTCTAAAAACGCCCAATTCCGTATGCCGCCGCGAGGATCTTTTGAGCGGCATATGGGGCTACGAATATTTGGGCGAAACGCGCACGCTCGATATGCACATAAGGTCGCTTCGGGGCAAGCTCGGCGCGCACGCCGACGGCATAGTTACGGTGCGCGGCGTCGGCTTCAAATACTCGCGCAAGGCGGACGCGAAAAATGAAACGTAAATTTTTTGTGCGCACGCTCATAATCAGTCTGTCGGCGATGCTTTTATTCGGAATCGCGTCCGGCGTTTTAATCGGCGTCTACACGCAAAGGCTGTTAAAAGAGGATTTACTGCGCCTAAGCGACGTCATTAAGGACGAAGCACAACGGCCGAACGCCAATCTTAACAATCTTGTCAGCTTTCAAAATACGGGCGAGCAGGCGTTCCGCATATCGTTTATAGACTCCGCCGGCAATATCGTCGCCGACAGCCTCGGCGAAAGCGCCTACGACAACCACCTTTCGCGGCCGGAGGTTCAAAGCGCGCTCGCTGGCAAGCCCGAATTTTGTAAGCGTTACAGCGAAACTTTCCAAAAGCGGCTTATGTACTACGCCGTTCCGTTCACCTACGCCGCCTCGGGTCAAACGTACGTTTTGCGCGTCGCCATCGAAACGTCCGCCGCCACAAACGCGATCGTTTCGGCGGTGCCGTTTTTAGTACTGATTATAGCCGCCCTCGTCGCCGCCCTTTTGATAGTCAACCGACGCTACAACAATTCTATGCTCCTGCCGCTGTCGGATATCAAGAGCCGCCTGCACGCCATCAACACGGGCGAATTCAAAAAGCTGTCGGTCGACAGGGGCAACGAGGAACTTTTACCCATAGTCAACGAGCTTAACGAAATCGCCGAAAATATTAACTCGCTTAACGTTGTCCGCAGCGAATTTTTCGCCAACGCCAGCCACGAGCTTAACACGCCGCTCACCTACATAAGCGGCTATGCCGAGCTTATGGAAAAGGGGATGCTCACGGATCCCGCCAAGATCGCCGAGTGCGGCAAAAAAATCCGCGAGCAGGCCGCCGGAATGAGCGACCTTATAACCGATATGTTAAAGCTGTCGCGGCTCGAAAATTCGCCTCTCGACTCGACGCTCGAACAAGTCAATCTGGCGGGGCTTATAAATTCCGTAGTCGACACCCTCCGGCTCGCCGCCGACGAAAAACGCGTTACGATATCCGTCTATTGCTACGAGCAAAGCGTCGTAAGCAACGAAAAACTCTTAAAGGACATTTTGGTCAACCTTATCGAAAACGCAGTCAAATACAACCGCCCCGGCGGCCGCGTCGAGGTTATGACCCGCCTTGCGCGCGGTAATCTCGAAATTTCCGTCCTCGACGACGGCATCGGCATCGCAAAGCCCGACCAAACACGCGTATTCGAGCGCTTCTACCGCGTCGACAAGGGCCGCTCCCGCCTCAGCGGCGGCACGGGCCTCGGACTCGCCATAGTCAAGCACTCCGTCCAAAAACTCGGCGGCTCCCTCGACCTCGAAAGCGCCCCCGACAAAGGCTCCAAATTCACCGTAACCGTCCCCCTTACAAAATAATTCCCCTCAGCTGACGGCGGGGCGGTTCATCGCACGTGGTAACTCGCCCAAATTCCCCTCCGGGGAGTGCCTCGCCTCTTAACGGGCTGTGCTCCGGTTGGTGCTCGCCCTTGCAAACGGCTTTGCCGTTTGACGGCTCGGTTCATGGCGCGTTAGCGACGGGGTAGTTAAATTCTAAATAATAGCCACTAATATTTTGGTAGGGAAAGTAGGAATTTCCCTACTTTCCCTACCAAAAAAAGACCTAAGGTATATTATACTTGCCTGCCGCACGCGATAACTCGCCCAAATTCCCCTCAATGTAAGGGTGGCACCGTAGGTGTCGGCGGTTGTCCGCTTGTCCGCGCTATCGGTTTGCCCGCCGCTAAAAAATTCCCCTCCGGGGAGGGGTGGCAACGGAGTTGCCGGGGTGGTTGCTTGTCCGCCGCCGCACCGCGCGTCGATAAGCGCCGTTGCAATTCCCCCTCGGTGAAGAGTCCCGCCTTGTTGACGGGCTTAGCTCGTAGGCTCGGCCCTGCAAACGACAAGCCGTTTGGCGGCTCGGCGGCGACCGTTGTCCGCGCCTGCCACACCGCTTTTTGTCCGCTACAACCTATATTTGTTATTTTTTCCAAAAAATAAAACTTTACGCGAAAAATTTTCCATAAAAATTTACGAAACACTATTTGTGTTAAAACGGTTGACAAGGGGCGGGGAATGTATTATAATGTGTTAGCGTGCAATTTGCGTTGTGCGCCGTCTTTTTGTAGAGGAGTTTTCTAAAAGAGGCGGACAATCCTACTTTATATATAGCGTATAGAGCGGGGCAAGACTACTTAAAAGGAGGTAGAGTAACAATGCCTACGATTAACCAGCTTATCCGTAAGGGCAGGGAACGGGCCGAATTCAAATCGATGAGTCCGATTCTCGACAACAATCCGCAAAAGCGCGGAGTGTGCTTGTCCGTCACGACGACGACGCCCAAAAAGCCTAACTCGGCGCTTCGCAAGATAGCCAGAGTACGTCTTGTCAACAAGATGGAAGGCACGGTATATATCCCGGGAATCGGACACAATCTGCAAGAACACAGCGTCGTGCTGATTCGCGGCGGCAGAGTGAAGGATTTGCCGGGCGTGAGGTATCATATTATCCGGGGCGCTCTCGACACAGCGGGTGTGGCGAAGAGAAATCAGGGTAGATCCAAATACGGCGCAAAGCGCCCTAAATAAGTATCGGTCGCTAAAAATCCCCGTGATAGCGACAAAAATCGGAGTCCCCGACCCGGTCGCGTATCGAATATACGCTCCGCCCGTCGGAGAACCGCGCTTTTAGTCGCTCCGACGGCTTTTTGACCGACCGATAAAAAAGCGGGCGGACATGCCGATAAGCGGGCAGATAAACGATAATTAAACGCCGGCCGGTCAAAAGACCGGTCAAAGCAATGAAGACGGGTTCGCGCCGCCGCGCGGGTACTTAATGTGCGTAAGCAAGGCGGGGTAGTCCCATACACTATTATAAAGGAGAAATTTACAATGCCCAGAAGAAGCGGAGTCCCCAAGCGCGACGTGCTTCCGGACCCCCTATACGGCAGCAAGGTTATAACCAAGCTGATAAATCAAATAATGCTCGACGGCAAGAAGGGCGCGGCGCAGGCGATAGTCTACGAGGCGTTCGGTTTGCTTAAAGAAAAGACGGGCGGCGAAGCGTTGGAGGCGTTTAACAAGGCGCTCGAAAACATTATGCCGGTTTTAGAGGTCAAGGCGCGCCGCGTGGGCGGTTCGACTTATCAGGTTCCGGTAGAGATTCGGCCCGACCGCCGTCAAACGCTCGCTATACGGTGGCTTGTTCTGTTTGCCCGAAAGCGCAGCGAAAAGACGATGAAGGAAAAGCTCGCGGGCGAGCTTATCGACGCGTACTCGAATTCGGGCGCGGCCGTCAAAAGAAAGGAAGAAATGCACAGAATGGCGGAGGCGAACAAGGCGTTCGCCCATTACAGATGGTAGGAGAGCGATTATAATGGCTAGAGAATTTCCGCTCGAGAACGTCCGCAATATCGGTATAATGGCGCACATAGACGCCGGAAAGACGACGACGAGCGAACGTATACTCTATTACACGGGAAAGACGCACAAGATAGGCGAGGTCCACGAGGGCACCGCCACGATGGATTGGATGGAGCAGGAGCAGGAGCGCGGTATAACGATTACCTCGGCGGCGACGACCACCCAGTGGAGGACGGGCCCCGAGGAGCCGTTAATAAGGATTAACCTTATCGACACCCCCGGCCACGTCGATTTTACCGTAGAGGTTGAACGCTCGCTCAAGGTTTTGGACGGGACGGTCGCGACCTTTTGCGCCAAGGGCGGAGTCGAGCCGCAGTCCGAAACGGTTTGGCGGCAGGCGACGCGTTACGGCGTTCCGCGCATAGCGTACGTCAACAAGATGGACATAAACGGCGCGAACTTTTTTAACGTTATCGATATGATGAAAAGCCGCCTCAACGCCAACCCGGTCGCGATACAGCTCCCTATCGGCAAGGAGGACACGTTTATAGGCATAGTGGATTTGGTTACTATGACCGCCACAATCTATAAGAACGACATCGGCACCGACACCGAACAAACGGCTATTCCCGAAAATATGAAAAAGCTCGCCGACGAATACCGCGCCAAGCTTATGGAGGTCGTAGCCGAAACGGACGACGCCTTAATGGAACGCTTTTTCGAGGGCGGCGAATTCACGGTGGACGAAATAAGGCGGGCCATACGCAAGGCGACTATCGGAATGAAAATCAATCCCGTGCTTTGCGGCTCGTCGTACAAGAACAAGGGCGTGCAAAAGCTGCTCGACGCCATAGTTTACTATATGCCCAGCCCTCTCGACATTCCCCCCATAAAGGGCGTTACCGACAAGGGCGAGGAGCAGGAGCGCAAGGCGTCGGACTCCGAGCCGTTCGCGGGGCTGGCGTTCAAGATTATGGCGGATCCTTACGTGGGCAAGCTGGCGTTTTTCCGATGCTATTCGGGCAGGCTGTCGGCGGGTTCCTACGTTCTTAACAGCACCAAAAACAAGAAGGAGCGCATAGGGCGCGTCTTAATGATGCACGCCAACAACCGTTCCGAAATCGGCGAAATCTGCACGGGCGACATTTGCGCGCTCGTCGGCTTAAAGGATACCACGACCGGCGACACGCTTTGCGACCCCGACAAGGTTATCGTGTTAGAGAGTATGGAGTTCCCCGACCCCGTTATCCGCGTGGCTATCGAGCCCAAAACCAAGGCGGGGCAGGAAAGAATGACAATGGCGCTCGTCAAGCTCGCCGAGGAGGATCCCACGTTCAAGACGTATACGGATCCCGAAACGGGTCAGACGATTATCGCCGGAATGGGCGAGTTGCACCTCGAAATTATAGTCGACAGAATGCTGCGCGAATACAAGGTCGAGGCGAATATCGGTAAGCCGCAGGTCGCTTACCGCGAGGCTATCCGAAAGCGGGTCGAGGCGGAGGGCAAATATATACGTCAGTCGGGCGGCAAGGGTCAATACGGCCACTGCAAAATCTATATGGAGCCGCTCGAACCGGGCGCGGGCTACGTGTTCGAGGATAAAACCGTCGGCGGTTCGATTCCCAAGGAATATGTTCCCGCCATCGACAACGGCATAAAGGAAGCCAAGATGAGCGGCGTACTCGCGGGCTACGAATGCGTGGACTTTAAGGTTACCGTTTACGACGGCTCGTTCCACGAGGTCGACTCGTCCGAAATGGCGTTCAAAATCGCGGGTTCTATGGCGTTTAAGGACGGTATGAAAAAAGCCGACCCGATGCTTATGGAACCGATTATGCGCGTCGAAATCAATCTGCCCGACGAATACTTGGGCGACGTTATGGGCAACGTAAGCGCGCGGCGCGGCAACCTGTTGGGCGTCGAAATGATTAACGGAGCGCAGGAGATACGCGCCGAAATTCCGCTGTCCGAAATGTTCGGTTACGCGACCGATTTACGCTCGCGCACACAAGGCCGCGGTCAATATACTATGACTTTCGACCACTATTCCGAGGTTCCTAAGAGCGTTTCCGAAAAAATTATCGGCGATCGGGCAAAGAAAAATTAAAATTATTAAAAATCACCCTCAAAATGTTTGTAAAAAAATAAAAAATCCGTTATAATAGTAGTAACGACACTAAAAAAAGAAATTAAAAGATTTTCGGAGGAGTATCCAAAATGGCAAAAGCAAAATTCGACAGAAGCAAGCCCCACGTCAACGTCGGCACAATCGGCCACGTCGACCACGGCAAGACGACCCTTACGGCGGCTATCACAATGACGCTCGCGGCTAAGGGCCTTTCGCAGAAAATGCGGTACGAGGATATCGACAAGGCGCCCGAGGAAAAGGCGCGCGGTATCACTATCAACACAGCGCACGTCGAGTACGAAACCGCTAAGCGTCACTACGCGCACGTCGACTGTCCGGGTCACGCCGACTACGTAAAGAATATGATAACCGGCGCCGCTCAAATGGACGGTTCGATTCTCGTCGTCGCGGCGACCGACGGCCCCATGCCCCAAACGCGCGAGCACATCGTTCTCGCTCGTCAGGTAGGCGTGCCTAAGATCGTCGTCTTTATGAACAAGGTCGATCTTGTCGACGACCCCGAGCTTCTCGATTTGGTCGAAATGGAAATCCGCGACCTGTTGACCGAGTACAGCTTCCCCGGCGACGACACCCCGATTATTCGCGGTTCGGCCGTCAAGGCGCTCGACGCGGCGCAAGCGGGCAGCGTCGACGGCCCGGAATGCAAATGCATCTTCGAGCTTATGGACGCTATCGACTCGTATATCCCCACGCCGCAGCGCGACACCGACAAGCCGTTCCTTATGCCGGTCGAGGACGTGTTCACTATCACGGGGCGCGGCACCGTCGCTACCGGTAAGGTAGACCGCGGTCAAATCAAAATTCAGGACGCCGTCGAAATCGTCGGTATCCGTCCCACAAAAACGTCCGTCGTTACGGGCGTCGAAATGTTCCGCAAATCCCTCGACTCCGCCCAAGCCGGCGACAACGCGGGCATACTCCTTCGCGGTATCGACCGCAAGGATATCGAGCGCGGTCAGGTTATCGCCAAGCCCGGCTCTATCACTCCGCACACGGAGTTCACCGCCGAGGTTTACGTCCTCAAAAAGGAGGAGGGCGGCCGCCATACCCCGTTCTTTAACGGCTACCGCCCGCAGTTCTATTTCAGAACGACCGACGTTACCGGGACTATCGAGCTCCCTAAGGGCGTCGAAATGGTTATGCCCGGCGACAACGTGTCCATAACCGTTAAGCTCATCGCCCCCATCGCCGCCGAGCAAGGTCTCCGCTTCGCTATCCGCGAGGGCGGACGCACCGTCGGCTCCGGCGTAGTAGCCAAAATCTTAAAGTAATCGAATCTTTTCAAAAGCCGTTTTCGCGCGTCGCCGCCAAAACGGCTTTTTTTGTTAAGGATAATTATGATGAAGTGGCTTTACAAATTAAGTGGCGGCGTTAGGGCGCTCGTCGCGGTCGCGGCGTGGGCGCCGTTCGTTATACTCGCGGCGCTAAGCTACGACATTCCGCAAATCCCGTCGATTATCGCGTGGCCGTCGTTTTTATTTTTGGTGTCCGCGGTCGTTTTCGACGTACTCGCCGCGTACGCCGCCGTTAAGAATATAGTCGCCCGCAAACGCGCCGCCGCCCAAAACCCGAAATTCACAAAGGACGAAACGCCCAAAGCGCCGCCAAAAGAACCGCCCGCGCCGAATACGGAAACGGACGCCGCCGCCGCGAACACCCAAACAAATGCCGCCCCGACGGTCGCCGAATCGGCAAAAACGGACGGCGCGGCGGCAAAAGCGGACGGTTCCGGCGTGCGGGCGTGCGGCGGTTTTGAATTACCCGCGCGAACAAAGGTTGTCGGCGTTACGTTTGAAAATCGACAGACGTTGCTTTCCCGATCGCGCGGCGGCGACGCGGTTACGGTCGAACACAAGCCGACCGCCGAATATCCCGAAGCCGCCGAGGTCATAAGCGGAGTTTTTTACAAAACGCTCGGTTATATCAAAAAGGAA
>JAISMM010000092.1 GCA_031276725.1 Clostridiales bacterium
CGCCCTTATAGAGGACAAAACGGAATTCGACAAGTATCCGGAATAGGGCGGAATTTTTTTAAGCGGTTAGAATTTTAGAAACGAACCGCCACGGCGACAGAGACGGACGGGCAACCGCCCCGCCGCCAAAGGCGGCACCCCTCCGCAGAGGGGAATTTTGGGGATACGGCGACAGAGACGGGCAACCGCACCGGCGGCGGACGGGTAACCACCCCGGCGCTAACGCGCCACCCCTCCATAGAGGGGAATTTTTGCGAGGGGAATTTTTGCGGGCAAGGCACTGCGCAGAGGGGAATTTTAGGGATACGGCGGGGCGTTTTATTCCGATATTTTAGGCGTTACGATTACGCCGTCGACGTAGTAACGCTTTTCGTTTTTGTTGTAGTAAAGGGTCATATTGAGGACGGCGACGAAGAGCATCGAGACGGGGACGGAGGCGAGGAGGCCCGCGCCGAAGGTGAAGACGGCGATAAAAATATTGAGGGCGATTATGATGACCCACGAGGCGGCGAAGTTGCCGTAGACGGAGCCGAAGTTTTGGAAGGCTTTTTTGACGCTGAATATAAAGCCGGCGAAGATGCCCTTGCCGTCGGTAACGACGGCGGGCGCCCACATGGCTATGAGGGTATAGCGGAACGAGAGGGCGCATATGACGAACAGCATTATTATGAAGGGCGTAAATACCGACAAAAACGGCACCTTGAACATACCGAGCATAAGGTCAATGACGCCGAATATGAACGCGTCGAAGAGTATGGTGTAGATCATTTTGACGAGGATAAAGCGCGAGGATTTGCCCAAGGCCGCGATAAACGCGCCGAAAAAGCCGAGGCGGGCGTCGGACGACATAGCGCCCTCTAAAAGCGCGAGCATAGGCAGCTCGTAAAAGCCGACGACGAAGCGGTATACCGCCGTTAAAATCAGAAACACCCAGAGCGTGGACGTGAGCGTAAGCCCTTTGTTTGCCGAAAAGAGTTCCGTTACGCGCGTCCACAGCTCCCGCAGCCGTTCGACGACCGAAGCGAACGTGTCGCCGTCCATAAGACCGCGAAAGATTTCGGAGAACGCCGCGTCGATCCCCGCGTCGGTTATAGAGCGGTAGATGAACCTTACGAACGGGTAACTGAGCGACCCGACGATGACGAGCACGACCAGCAGAAAGAGCACCAAGACCCACGCTAAGCCGAACCGCGATATTAAAATCTTAAAGGCGTTTTTGAACGACATACCGATCCCCTCCTAGTAATACCTTTTGTTGTCCTTGCGGGCGAGCCCCGAAACCTCGAACATTACGACCATTATGTAGACCGGAACGTAGCCGATAATGAACGCGTACATAAGCGCGGATATTACGACGGCGGCGGCGGCGTGGAGCGCGAAGAACGACAATATGTATTCCGTTAAAACGACCGTCCCGAACGGGAAAAATCCGCCCCAAATTACGGCGGCGGGCGACTTTCCGACAAGCGCGAACGCCGACGTCAGCGAGTCCGAAAAGTTATGACCGTAAATCGTCATCATAGGAATCATAAACGCGACGGGCCCCGTGAGACACAAAAACAGTATGAACAGCGACAGCGTTATGAGCGTAACCGCGACCCCCGCCGCCGCGGACGGCTCGCCGCGCCCGCAAATCAGGTAGTGGGCGAACGCCGTGAGCGAAACGAGCAGCACCGTGTAGACCGCCGACACCGCCGTGAATATCAGCAGAACCTTGAAGACCGGGAAAAACGTTTCGTTAATCGCCGAGAGCGGCTTTTTGATCATAAGGCGGCCGGTGCGGAAATGCTTTTCGATGAACGAGAAATTCGCGCACAGGCTTAAAAGAAGTCCGACGAACACAAGGACGAGCGGATACACCTTTTTGAAATTCGTAACGTCGACTATGAGCCGGAAAACGTCGCCGAACGATTCGACGCTAGTATTCATATAGGCGGGTACGAACGTAATCGACCCGAGCGGCTTGACAAAAAATCCGAGCGCGACGGCGGGCGGCAAGGCAATCAGTATAGGCAGCCAAAACGCGCCCGATAAGTATGAAAATGTCATACGGATATACTTCACGCTATAATTATACCCAAAATACAGAGTTTTGGCAAGTATCTTGCGAGTATCCGCAAAAAAATAACCGGCAATCAGACTTATATTCGGCTCACAGAGCGGCAAATATCGGCGTTCAGACGGGCAACAGGCGGTTTTTTGCCGAATGAGTGTACATTGACGTACTCGATTGAGGCAAAAAATTGCGCGTAGCCCGTATCAACGTCGATATTTGCCGCGATTTTGCTTGACATTTTTTATACGCCGATGTATAATGTAGGCATAGTTGAATTACCGCTTAGGGGCGCCCCGGAACGAAAACTCCGAATAAGGAGGTTTCAAGAAAACTCCGAACAAGTGGGGCGGCTTTAAGGCGGCGGATTTTTTAGATAGAAACCGGCTTGTTTTTGCGGGCGATAGCAGCGCTATCGGCAAGAAAAGAAGACGGTTTGTAGCAAAAAAGACGCGCCTTAACGCCGACTAAACTTGCGAGGAGGTTTCAGTAGTAGGGGCCGAGATCTGCGGGGCTAAGCCCGCGTGTCCCTTCGAACCTGTGAGTTAGTACTCGCGTAGGGAAAGCCGTTATTGTAAATTTTTTTAATGCAATAATTCGGGCTTTTCCGTGAAAACGAAAAGCCCGACTTTTTTTTGCGGTAATTAAAGGAGTAAACTATGTGGGATCTAGGCGAATTTATGGAATACGACCCGTTGTTAAAAGCGGCGGTCGTCGTATGCACCGTGCTGTTTTTGGGGCTGATCGCCGCGGTTATCGCGGCGCACGCCGTTATGAAAAAGCGCGGCTCGCACGCGGTTACGACGCGTGAAATCACGTACGGCGCGGTGTGCTTGGCGGCGTCGTTCGCCCTAAGCTATATCGGCGTGCGGCTTCCGCAGGGCGGCAGAATAACGCCCGCCTCGTCGCTGCCGATTATGATCTATTGCTACTACTTCGGCTTTCGCCGCGCGGTAGTCGTGTGCTTTGCGTATATGCTGCTGCAATTTTTGCAAAGCCCGTACATTTACACGCCGATGAGCGCCGTGCTCGACTACGTTATCCCCTATTTGGCGCTGATATTTACGGGCGTGTTCGCCTATAAGGCGCCCGCAAAAGACGGCGCGACCGCCGACGCGACGGATTCGGATTCCGCCGCCGCCTACAACCTTTCGTCCGTTAAGGACGGAGTTAAAAAGCACGCGCGGTTCTTTATAGGCGCGGCGTGCTACATAGTCGTGCGCTATTTGAGCCACGTTTTGTCGGGCGCGATATTCTATTCCTCGTACGATTTGGGGTGGAGAGTTTGGGCGTCGTGGGCGTACTCGTTCGGGTACAACTCGTTCTTCCTTATCGACGTCGCCATATCGGTAACGGCGGCGGTGTTCGTGCTAGCGAGCAAAACATTCGATCGATTTATGGCTGTTTCGGCAAATACTCTGCAAAATGCCGACACCGCCCAAAAAGACTATTAGCGACGAGCTGCCCGCGCTTATAAACGGCAGAGGCAGTCCCGTGGGCGGGATCGACCCCGTAACCACCGCTATATTAACGAGCGTTTGAATCGCGATTACGGCGGCGATTCCGGCGGCGAGATAGCACCCGAAACGGTCGGGGCTGTTTTGCGCTATGCGGACGGCGCGCCAAATAAGGACGGCGTAGGCGGCGAGCAGTATAAGACAGCCGACAAAGCCGAACTCCTCGCCGATTATGCTTAAAATAAAATCGCTCTCCGAAAACGGCAAAAACAAATACTTTTGCCGCGAATTGAAGAGTCCGAGCCCGAACAGTCCTCCGCTCCCTAGCGAATAGTACGACTGTATAAGCTGAAAGCCCTCCCCAAGCGGCGACGCCCACGGATTCAAAAACGCCAAAAGTCGGCCGAGCCTGTACGGTTCGGTCAAAATGAGTATCGGCACGGCGGCGGCGAGCGGCGCGGCTATGATTATGAAGTGCTTTAACCGCGCCCCGCCTATGAACATCATCGCGAACATAAGCAAGGCAACGCAAATGGTTATCGACATATTCGGCTCTAAAATTATGAGGACGCACATAGAAAGCCCCACGCCCAAGATCGGCAAAAGTCCGGCGAGGGTCGTCATCTTTCCGTTGCGGCGCGCCATATAGGCGGCGCAAAAGATTATGAGCGCGAATTTAGAAATCTCGCTCGCCTGCAACGTAAAAAACGGCAGGTTTATCCAGCGCCGCGCCCCGTAATTCCTTACGCCGATTCCCGGAACGAACACCAAAATAAGGAGCGCGAACGAAATTCCCAAAATTACGTAGCGCAATTTTTGCAGTACGCGGTAGTCCGTAAGCGCGAGCGCGACGGCGGCCGCCGACCCCGCCGCCGCGCCGATAAGCTGCTTGTACAAATAATGATAGCGGTCGCCGTAATTCATTTGCCCGCCGTAGTGGCCCGCCGAATGCACGGCCAAAACGCCGAACGCCGTAAGCGCCGCCGTTACTATAAGGAGCGGCATATCGATTTTGCCGTACCTCCCAAACGCGGGACGGCTTTTTTTGTCGGCGCGCGCCGCTCTCACGGGAGCGTCCCCTCCTTCAATTTTTTGACCGCCTCGACGAACTTTTCGCCGCGCTCGCGGTAGTCGCGGAACATACCGAAGCTCGCCGCCGCGGGCGAAAACAGCACGTTATCTACGTTTTGCCGCGCCGCCGCCGCCACCGCCGCGTCCAAATTATCGCAAAATTCAAGCTCGTAATAGCCGAACCGAAACGCCGAATCGCGGATAAGCGGCGCGCATTCGCCTATGACGATAATTTTTTTGACCGTTTGCGGCATAGCCCCGAACAGTCCGTCAAAGCCGCAGCCCTTAGCGTCGCCGCCCAAAATAAGGCACGTATCGCCGACCGTAGCGCGGATCGCCGCAAGCGTCGCGCCCGCGTTGGTGCCTTTGGAGTCGTTGTAATAGTTCTTGCCGTTCACGGTTCCCGCGTACGACATTCTGTGCTCCGCCTGCGTAAACTCGCTCAAAACGCTCCGTATGACGTTATTCGCGACGCCGAGGAGCTTTGTTATGCAGACGGCCGCCAAAACGTCGGCTATATTGTGGTCGCCCTCCAAGCGGATTCCGTCGCGGTCGCAAACGTATTCGCCGTTAAAATAAATTTTGCCGTCCGCAAGATAGGCGCCGCTTACCCTGCCGCGAAGCGACGTATAAAGCACGGTCGAACGCGGACGGAAGTCCTCGAGCGCGAACAACGGAACGTCGTCCTGCGACAGAATCAAATAATCGCCGCGCTCCTGATTTTCGGCGATCCGCCGCTTAGTAAGCGCGTAATTTTTAAGCGTTTTGTGGCGGTCGAGGTGGTCGGGCGATATGTTGAGTATGCAGGCTATGTCGGGCTTGAACTTGTCGATAGTTTCAAGCTGAAAGCTCGACACCTCCACTACGGCTATGTCGCGGGGCCTATTAGCCGCGCATTCGGCAAACGATACCCCGATATTGCCGCACACGCAAACGTCAAGCCCCGCCCGCTCCAAAATTCGCCCCGTAAGCGCGACCGTCGTCGTTTTGCCGTTCGTCCCCGTAACCGCCACAGTCTTGCCCTTATGTAACAAATACCCAAGCTCGATCTCGCCTATAACCGGAATATTTTTACTTTTTGCGTACCCGAACACATAATGCTCCCGGCTCACCCCCGGACTCACCGCGACCAAATCAAACTCCCCCTCGGGGAAATCTTTATTTGTTCCGCCCGGTAATTCTTTTCCCGCGCCGTCGGGCAGTTCGCCCGTCGTTTTATCGGGCATTCCGCGCCCCGTTCCGTCCTCGAACACGACGCATTCCGCGCCCTCTTTTTTAAGCGCGGATTCCGCGCCCCGGCCGCTCACGCCCCCGCCGATTATCAACACTCTTTTGCCCTTGAATCCCATACATAACAGCATATGCCGCCCCGCACAAAAAAAGAACCCTAACTCCCCCCCCCGCCCGCAGATTCTTATCGGCGGATTCTTATCAAAAATTCGGTCAAAACGGCGCGGCGGGTTGTTCGGTTTGGTCGGCGGCGGAGCTTAAAGCGTCGAGAGGTGTAACGGCGATTATGCCGGCTATCGGCGAGTAGGAGTCGCGGCGGATAAGTTTTTTATCGATAAGCTTGCCGCTTTTGTCGTGATAAAGCAGATAGCCCTCGGACTTCATAGCGCCGTGGCCGTAGCTGACGCGCAGTTTGTCGCCCGGGCGGCTTGCGGGAGCGACGTACTTTCGTTCAACGTCGATTATTTCGCGGTCGGCGGGCGGATCGGCCTTGGATACTATGACGCTTTGGGTCGTTATGGTATAGGGCAGGGGCGCGCCGTAGATTTCGACGACGGCGGTGGCGACGGTGCCGTACGCCCTGATAAACACGGGCGTGTCGGCCCCGCATTTGAATTTAAGATCCGACCACGAGGCGTTGACCATAGCGTCGAACGACGGCCCCACGTAGCCGCACGCGAGCGAATGATTGTTTACGGCGGTAACCTCTAAACCCGAAAGCACGGCGCAGTTATAGAGCGTGGTCGAGGCTTGGCACACGCCGCCGCCCACGCCCTCGACGTATTCGCCGCTCATAATAATTTTGGCTTCCTTAAAGCCGTTCTTGACGGTTCTGGGGCCGACGGCGCCGTTAAACGAAAATTCCTTGCCCGGCATAAGAACGGTACCGTTGATTTTTTTGAGCGCGAGCCTTATGTTGTGCTTGCGGTTTTCGACGCTCGACGCGTAGTCGGTGGTAAAACGCGCCCGCAGCTTGGTCAGCTTCATATTGTCGTACGCCGTTACGGACGGCTGCAAAACCTTGGGAATAGCCGCGATTCTTGCGTCCGGGCCGCGTTTGAGCGCAAGATAAATCTCCTGATAGAGCCTGTTTTCGGCCATCTCGTAGCCGACGGATTCGCGCGTAATCTCGAACATAGGCGTTTTGTCGGGATTGAATTTTATAACGCTGTCGACGGGCGCGCGGTCGATATAGGCAACCGCCGCGCTTACCGTGCCGGCGATAAGCGGAAAGCAGTACAAAACCGCGTCCTTGTACGACGCTCCCGCCGTAAGACATTTTTCGACAAGCCGCAATTTATCGGGCAGCGGCGAGTTGATTTTGCGGTTAAAAATAGTTTCCTCGACGGTGTGATCCGTCGCCGTAATAAATTCGTCGGCATAATAAAAAACGCGCCCGTTATACACGATTTCGACCCTCGCGCGCGTCCCGCCCGCCTCCGCGTCGGCAAACGCGCGGCCGGAGCCGCCGACGTCGGAAACGGGCGCGAAGGCGGCAAAGTCCGAATTATCGAACGTGTCGGCAAACGGCGAAAAAGCCGCCGCGCCGGAGCCGCCCGGCAAAAAGCCGCCGCCGGACGCCTTTGCGTCGGGTTTAGTTCCCCTCACGGCAAGCGGCGCAAAAATAAATATGACCGCCGCAAATAGTATACATATGTACAATTTTTTGCCGTACATCAAGACTTATTATGCGCAAACGAATCGCCAAATATAACGCTATCGCGAATTATAAAAAAACACCGGTCTTAAAAGTTGAACCGCCGCGTCGGCGAACGCCGCCCGCGCCTTAGCCGCTTTTCTTTTTGCGGAACAGTCTTAAAAAGCCCGAGATGAATTTCGGCGCTTTTACGCATACAATTTTCATTTTAGCCTCCTTGCGGGTATGCGGCGGCTAAAAAAATTTATGTACGCCGCCGTCCTTACTCCAATATATGCGGCGGAGCGGGGCTTGGTGCCACAAGAGGGATTGACTTTTTTAACCGCGCAGCGCTAAAACGGCGGCGGCGGGATTCGGGTGCGAAAACACGGTGTTGCCGGCGACCAGAATATCGGCGCCGGCGGCGGCTATGCTTTTTGCGTTATCGAGGGTAACGCCGCCGTCTATTTCGATAAGAATGCCGGGGTTAGCGGCTTTGCCGAGCTCCGTCAATTCCGTCAGGCGTTTTAGCGAGCCGCCGATAAATTTTTGACCGCCGAAGCCGGGATAGACGCTCATTAAAAGCGCGAGGTCGCAGTAAGCCAAGCAATCTTTTAGGACGGCTACGGGGGTGTCGGGGCTGATTACCGCGCCGCTTTTTACTCCCCGCGCCCTTATTTTTTGCAGGGTCGGTATAAGTTGCTTACCCGCCGCCTCGTAGTGGATAGTCAAAAAGTCCGCGCCCGCGTCGATAAACGCGTCGACGTATTTTTGCGGCTCGACTATCATTAAATGCACGTCGAGCGGCAAGCGGGTCGCCTTTTTTAGGTCGGCGACGGTCTTGGGGCCGAACGTGATATTGGGGACGAACACGCCGTCCATAACGTCGCAGTGCAGTAAGTCCGCGCCCGCCCGCTCCATTTTGACGGCCGCCGCGCCCAAGGCGGAAAAGTCCGCCGACAGAATCGACGGCGCGATTAATATTTTTTTATCGGCGCTTTTGATAAGATTATCCATTGCAATCCCTCCGGATTTCCGTAATATTTTGTAGTATGTCCGACATAATGCCGGTTAAACGTCCGTTTTTGGCTGTTTTTCGGTTTTTTTATAGTTGCCGCGCAGTTGACCGCACGCGCCGCCGATATCGGAACCGAACGAACGGCGGAGCGTCGCCGACACCCCTAAGCGCGTCAATTTTTCTAAAAACCGCTCCGCCTCCGGCTTTGTGCAGCCGCCGATACCGCCGCCGTCGATGCGGTTTAGCATTATGAGGTTGACGTGCGCGGACAAATTTTTGCAGAATTCGGCGAGCCTTTTAGCGTCGAAAAAATTCATATTGTACTCCTTCATAAGCGAATATTCGAATATTACGCGGCGGCCCGTTTTTTCAAAATAGTATTTTGCGGCGGCGAGAAGCTCCGATATCGGATATTTTTTGGCGATCGGCATAATTTTTTGGCGGCTTTCGTCCGTGGTGGCGTGCAGCGATACCGACAGCGTTACCCCCGCGCCCTCGTCGGCGAGGCGGCGGATTTCGGGGACGAGTCCCGAGGTCGAGAGCGATATCGCGCGGGACGAAAAATTCAGCCCGCGCGCGTCCGTTACGAGGCGCAAAAATTTGACCGTGTTGTCGTAGTTGTCGAGCGGCTCGCCGCTGCCCATAAGGACGATATTTTGAATTTTGCGCGACCTTGCGCTTCCGCCCAAAAGCGCGTTTACGGCTATTACCTGCCCCAAGATTTCGCCCGCCGACAGATTGCGCGAAAGTCCGTTTTTGCCCGAGGCGCAAAACGCGCAGCCCATTCTGCACCCCGCTTGAACGGACGCGCACAGCGTGTTGCCGTAGCCGTGCGGCATAAACACGCCCTCGACCGCCTCGCCGTCGTCGAACACGAACAGATACTTTTGCGACCCGTCCTTCGAGACAAGCCGTTCGGCTATACGGGGCGGGGCGGCGCGGTAACGGGCTTTAAGGTATTCGCGCAGGGACTTGGGGACGTCGTTCATGGCGTCGTAGTCGGCGCCGTTATTGACCCAATTATATATTTGCGCCGCGCGGAACGGCGGTTGACCCGCCGCGCGTAAGATTTCGGCTAGCTCGTCGGCGCTAAAATCGCGGAGTAATTCCATTTTGCCGCTAGTCCCCCCTTACCCTTTTGAGCTTGGCTATATAAAAGCCGTCGCAGCCGTCCGTGTGCGGAAAAAGCGTTACGGGCTTGCCGGCGTATTCAAAGCCGGGATTCGCCCTTAAAAAGCCGTCGGTTATCCCCTCGTTCTCCTCCTCCGTAACGGTGCAGGTCGAGTAGCACAGCGAGCCGCCGGGCTTGACGTAACGCGCCGCCGTCGATAAAATAACGGACTGCAAAGCCGTAAGGGACGCAATGTCGGCGGGGGCGAGCGTCAAAAGGATTTCCGGTTTTTTGGATACGACGCCGAGTCCGCTGCACGGGGCGTCGCATACGACCGAATCGAAAGCTCTTTCCCATTCGGGGCGGAAAACTCCGGCGTCGGACTGCATAACCGTTAAATTCGCGCCCGCCGAATAGGCGTATTTTTTTATGAGCCCGACCCTGTGCGGGTGAACGTCGCAGGCGGTGATTTTGACGGGAAGTCCCGCCGTTTTGTAAAGCTCGTAGAGGTATACCGCCTTGCCGCCGGGCGCGGCGCACAGGTCTAAGACTTTTTTTGCGGACGGCTCGAAGTACGCCCTTACGGCTCTGACCGACGCCGCCGATTGGACGACGTAATCGGAGTTTTTAAGGCTCCGTATGGTGTTATGTGCGGCATAGTACCCGTATTCGCCCTTATTTTGCGTAATTTGAGGGTATTTTTGCTCGAACTCCTCCCGCGTCAGCCTTATTCCGTTATGGCGTATATGGGTGAGCGGCGAGGGAACGAACAGCAAATATTCCCTTGTAAAGTCAAAACCGAAGCGGTCGATAAGTTTTTTTGCGAGCCAAAGAGGATAGCTTGCGTTTATCGCGAGCGACTCGGCGTCGGTAACGGGCGGCAAGCTAACGGACGCCGTTTTTTTGAGGACGGCGTTAACAAAGCCCGCGATTTTTGAATTTTGCGTAACCGTTTTGCAAAGCTCGACGGTTTTGTCGACGGCGGCGTAAGACGGCGTGCGCATATGGCGCAAAAGATACAGCCCCGTTTTGAGGATGATCGAAACGTTTTCTTGCGGCGGCGTTTGCACGGCTTTGCCGATTATCCAATCGAATTGAATACTTTTGTCTAACACGCCGTAAAAGAGTTTGGTTATATACGAGCGCGCGTTCGAGTCGTACGCGCCGGCCCGGAATTCCTTGTCGAGCGCGATTTGCGAATACGCCTTGCCGACGACGACGGCGTGCAAAAGCTTGTAGACGGTGTTTTCTAACGGCGTTCTATCCAAGAACCGTACCCTCCCGCACGGGGAAGCCGCGCAAAAACTCCGCCGCGCCCATACGCTTTTTGCCCGCCGCTTGAAGCTCCGTAATCTTTAACGCGCCCGCCCCGCAGGCGATAATAAGCTCGCCGCCGCCGCTTTTAAGCACCGTACCGGGCAAAAATCCGCCGCCCGTTAACGCGACGGCCTCCGCCTTGTAAATTTTAACCGGAACGCCGTTAAAGGACGTTTGCAGCGCCGGCCACGGATTGAACGCCCGCGCTTGCCGCGACAAAACTTCGGCGCTCAACGAAAAGTCCGCCGCGCCGTCCGATTTAAGCGTTTTTTTGGTGTAGGTCGCCTTAGCGCCGTCCTGCTTGACGTATTTTACCGAGCCGTCCTCGACGAAGTTAAGCGCGTCCACTATAAGTTCCGCGCCCAAAGCGGCCAGGCGCGCGCTCAACGATATATAGTCGTCGTTCAATTCGATTTTAAGACGCTTTGCCGTTACTATGTCGCCCGTGTCCATAGCCAATTCCGTCCTCATAACGGTTACGCCCGTGTAGTCGTCGCCGTTTAGAATCGCCGCCCGAATAGGGGAGCTGCCCCGGTAGAGGGGCAAAAGAGAGGCGTGAATATTAAAGACGCCGCGCGCGGGCATATCTAAAAATTCGCGGCTTAAAAGCTGACCGAACGCCGCCGTAACGCACGCGTCGGGGTTGTATTTTTTTAGCTCCGCTATCCCCTCGCGGCTCGCGTTTCGGTATTGATAGACGGGTAAATTAAGCGCGGCCGCCGCCGACTTTACGGGCGTAGGCAAAAGCCGCCCCTTGCGGTCGGTTTCGCGGTCGGGCTGAGATACCGCCGCCGCCACCGTGTGGCGCGAGGCGCAAAGCGCGTTTAGCGCCGGAACGGCAAACTCCGGCGTTCCCAAAAAAATCACCCTCATTTGCCCGTATCCGCCGCTTTATCGATGAACAACACGCCGTTAAGGTGGTCGATTTCGTGGCAAAACGCGACCGCCAAATAATCCGAGCCCCTTACCGTGAACGGCTTGCCGTGCCGGTCAAGCGCCGCGACGACGACTTTTTTGGGACGCTCGACGTCCGCTCTGCGGTCGGGAACGCTCAAACACCCCTCCGCGTTACGCTGAACGCCGCTTTGCCTTACGATTCGCGGATTTATAAGTTCGTAAAACGTTTCGCCGTCGACGCATACGACGACGGCGCGTTTTAGAACGCCCACCTGCGGCGCGGCTAAGCCAACGCCGTTCGCCGCGAGCATAGTTTCCTTCATATCGTCCAAAAGCACGAAAAGGCGTTCGTCGAATACGGTAACCTCCTTAGAGATTTCGCGCAGCTGCCGCTCGCCCAATTTTAGAATTTGTCGTATCGCCATTAAATAAAACCTCCTTAGGACATATTCGACGGGTTGATTTCGACGAACGCGCTTACGCCGCGCTCCGAATACTTATCGACCGCCGCGTAAATTTGCGGACAAATTTCGTCGAAGTTTTTTGTGATTCTCGCTATAAGCTGCAAGCGGAATTTGTTTTGTATGCGCCCTAACGGCGCGCGCATGGCGGCGTAATACGCGAACGCCTCCGGCGCCGCTTTTTGTATTTTGCCGACCTCGTTAAAGATGTTTTTTAGGACGCCCGACGCCGAATCCTCGCGCTCGCCCGACACCAAAACGCGCACGATTTGCGAAAAAGGCGGGTATTTTGTAACCTCGCGCAGGTTGCATTCCTTGTCGAAAAAGCCCTTGTAGTCGTTGTTGACGGCGAATTTGTAAACGTAGTGGCGCGGCGCGTACGTCTGCAAAATCACCTTGCCGGGGTTTTCGGCGCGGCCCGCCCTGCCGCCGACCTGCGTTATAAGCTGATACGTGCGCTCGAAGCTGCGGTAATCCGAAAAATGCAGGCTCATATCCGCGTCGATTATCCCCACGAGCGTAACGGACGGAAAGTCGTGGCCCTTGGCGACCATCTGCGTTCCCACCAAAAACGTCGCTTTTTTGTCGGCGAATTCGCCCAAAATTTTGGCGTGGGACTCCTTTGTGCGCGTGGTGTCGTTATCGAGCCGCAAAATTTTTTTGTCGGGGAATATTTCGGCCAGGCGCTCGGCGACGCGCTCCGTACCCGCGTAGCCGCGCCTTAGCGCCGGACTTTTGCATTCGGGGCAAACGTCGGGAACGCCGTAGCGGTTCGAGCAGTAGTGGCATTTGAGCACGTTTTCGTCGCGGTGATAGACGAGCGACACGTCGCAGTCGGCGCACTTTGCCACGTAGCCGCACGAGCGGCACATTAAAAACGAGGAGTAGCCGCGTCGGTTTATGAACAAAATCGCCTGATTGCCGCCGTCCGCGCACTCGCGGAGCCCGCGTTCGAGCGCACGCGAAAACACGCCGTCGTTGCCGTCGTAAAGCTCCTTGCACATATCGACTATTTGAATTTTGGGCAAATCGCGCTTGTTTATGCGCTCTTTAAGCTCTAACAGCCTGAATTCGCCGGTACTCGCGCGGTAATACGATTCGACGGACGGCGTCGCGCTGCCCAAAATCAGGTTGCAGCCGTTAAAATCGGCGCGAAAACGCGCGACCTCGAACGTGGAATAGCGGGGGTTGCTTTCGGAAATATAGCTTGAATCGTGTTCCTCGTCGATTATAATTACGCCGACGTCCTTCACGGGCGCGAACACCGCCGAGCGCGGCCCGAGCGCCACCCGCGCCTCGCCCGACAACAGCCGCCGCCATTCGTCGAACCGCTCGCCCGCCCCTAACGCGCTGTGTAATATTGCGACGCCGTTACCGAAACGCGAACGGAAGTAGCGCAAAAACTGCGGCGTAAGCGAGATTTCCGGCACGAGCATTATAGCGCTTTTGCCGCGCGAGAGGGCGTCGGCGATGCAGCTTACGTAGACCTCGGTTTTGCCGCTGCCCGTAACGCCGTGGAGCAAAAACACGGAGTGCCGTTCCTTTAATACCGCCTCCGTAACCTCCGCCTGCGCTCTTGTGGGAACGGGCGCCGCCGGCCCCTCCGCCATATCCTTATAGGGCTTTCGCATAACCGTTTGCGGCAAAATTTTGACTATGCCGCGCGCCGTTAAATTTCTTAGCGCGGACGCGGACAGATTGTTGTTGATTTCCGACACCGGAGCCTCGCCCGCCTCGGCTATGTAAAAATAGACGTCGCGTTGAGCTTGCGCCGACGGCCTTATAAATCCGTCGGGGTCGCGCCCGGCGTACTCGGGGCTAATCGAGGCGTAAAGCCGCTCCAACTCCTTTACTCTGCCGCCGCGCATATGGGGCGGTATAAACAGCCTTAGCGCGTCGACGGTTTTAAGGTGATATTTGCCCGTCATATACCGCGCGAGCGCCATAAGCTCGCCGCCGATAACGGGGTAAGGGTCGACGACCGACTTTACCGCCTTGATTTTTTCGGGCGGAACATCGGAGGACTCCTTTAAGCCGAGGCAATAGCCCTCGACGGCGCGGTTACCGAACGGCACAAGCACGCGCGAGCCGACTAGGACGGGCAAGCTCCCCGCGTCGTAGTCGAAAATTCTGTCCACGTCGCCGGCGCTGATATCAACGATGACCTCGGCAAACATTTATAGCTCCGCCAATTTGTCTAGTATGCGCGCGGCAAGCGCACGCTTATCCATAAGCGGCAGCTCTAAAACGCCGCCGTCCGTTATGAGCGCCGCTATGTTGGTATCGGAATTAAAGCCGGCGCCGTCCTTTGTAACGTCGTTGGCTACGACCATATCCGCGTTTTTGGATATTAGCTTTTTTTGCGCGTTCGCGATAAGATTTTCGGTTTCGGCGGCGAAAACGACGAGCTTTTTTTTGCCCTTTTTTTCGCCGACGGCCTTTGCTATGTCCTTGTTTTTGACGAGCTTTAAGGTAAGGGTGTCCGATTTAATTTTGTTTTCGGCGACGCCGGCCGGGCGGTAGTCCGACACCGCCGCCGCCTTAACGATATAGTCGGCGACTTTTAGGTTGTCTAAAACCGCGTTATACATTTCGTCCGCCGTCCTTACGCGTACGAGCGTACAGCCCTTCGGCGGCAAAACGGAGGTTTGCCCCGCGATTAAAATTACGGACGCTCCGCGGCTCTTCGCCTCCGCCGCCAGGCAAAAGCCCATTTTGCCGCTCGAATAATTGGTTATGCAGCGCGCGGGGTCGATAGGCTCCGCCGTCGCGCCCGCCGTTATAAGAAACGTCTTGCCCGCGTAGTCGCGGACGGGACAAAGCACGCTTATGACAAAGCCGACTATTTTTTGAGGGTCGGCGAGCCGTCCCGCGCCCTCGTCGCCGCAAGCGAGCCGCCCCGTACCCGGTTCGATTATATGCACGCCGCGCGCGCGCAAAATATCCTCGTTCGCCCTATACGCCGCCGATTTTAGCATAGCCGTATTCATAGCGGGCGCGATAACGACGGGACAGCCCGCCGCCATAACGGTGGTGGTCAAAAAGTCGTCGGCTATGCCGTTTGCCGCCTTGCCGACAAAATTCGCCGTGGCGGGCGCGATTAAAAACAGATCCGCCTTTTTTGCAAGCGAAACGTGCTCGACCTCGTAGTTAAAATCGCGGTCGAACATATCGGTTATAACGCGGTTATTCGACAGCGTTTCAAACGTAAGGGGCGTTACAAATTCGCGGGCGGCGGCCGTCATAACGACAAAAACCTCCGCGCCCGCTTTTTTGAGCAAGCCGACAATTTCGCAAGTCTTATAGGCGGCTATACCGCCCGTTACGCCAACGGCGACCGTTTTGCCGCTCAACATACGCGTTTAGTCCTCGTTGCGCGCTTCGACCTTGCCCGCGTCGACCTCGGCCGCCGCGACGGACACGGGACGTTTGCCCTCGTGTTCGAGGACGTATTTGAGCATTTCCGCTTTTTTGTCGAGCAAATAACGGGTGCGCTTGGTTATAAGGCACACGAGCGCGTACTTACAGCCTACTTTTTCGACTAGCTTGTCGATGGGGGGTTCGATCATCATAATTTATGAATTCTCCTTTAATATTTGTTGAATTTTGTCCTCGTTGACTCCGATTTTGCATTTTTCGGCGTCGATTATGCTTAAAACCTTGTCGGCGGAGGTTTTTACGTCGTCGTTAAAGACGATATAGTCGAACAGCTTATACTGTTTTAACTCGCTTAACGCGCTCCCCAGCCGCCGCGACAGGCTTTGCGCGCTTTCGGTTCCGCGCTCGCGCAGGCGCTTTTCTAAAATTTGCATCGACGGCGCCATTATATAGACCGAAACGCTGTCGGGGTAGCGGCTTTTTATTTGCCTTGCGCCCAAAATGTCGATTTCGAACATAACGTCGTCGCCGTTATCGAGCATTTTCAGAACCGGGGCGGCGGGCGTGCCGTAATAGTTTTCGTAGACGGAGGCGGTTTCTAAAAAGCCGCCGTCCGCGATCATTTTGCGGTACTCGTCCACCGTGCGGAAGTGGTAATGCACTCCGTCGACCTCGCCCGCCCGGGGCTGGCGCGTCGTTACCGAAACGGACTTTTTGAGCGAGGGGCGGCGTTTTAGAACCTCGTTATAGATAGTTCCCTTGCCCGCGCCGCTCGGGCCCGATATTATGAACAGCAATCCCTTTCGCATACTCTTTTACTCCGCGTTCCGTATCTGCTCTTTGATTTTTTCGAGCTCGTTTTTCATATATAGGACGCTTTTCGTAAGCTCCGAATCGTTGGACTTACTGCCGAGCGTGTTGATTTCGCGGTTCATCTCCTGCGATAAAAAGTCGAGCTTGCGCCCCGACTCGCCCGGCTCGTTTAGCGTCGCCGTAAACTGCGCTATGTGCGAGCGAAGGCGCGAGATTTCCTCGTTTACGTCGGCCCTGTCGGCAAAAAACGCGACCTCGTTCAGGAGCCTTGCCGAATCGATTTCGACGCCGGCGAGCGCCTCCTTTATGCGGGCGGCGAGCTTAACGCGGTACTGCTCTACGACGAGCGGGGCGCGCTTTTCCGCGTCCGCGAGCGCCGCCGCGATATTTTTGACCGACCCGGCTAAACTGCTTTTAATAGTTTCGCCCTCGCGCGCGCGCATTTTTATAAGGGCGTCGAGCGCGGCGGTCAGGGCCTCGGCGGTCATCTCCTCCAAAAGCCGCGGATCGTCGCGGACGCCTTCCGTCTTGACGACCTCGGGCGAACGCAAAAGCGCCGTCGTATTAAAGTCGCCCTCCAAAAAAAACTCGTCGCGCAAGCGTTTTGCCGCCCTGACGTACTCGCCCGCGAGCAAGGTGTCGACAAAAACGGTCTTGTCGCCCGCGTCGGCGTTCTCGTAGTTGAAAAACACGTCCACACAGCCGCGCTTGACCGCCGCGCCTATTTTTGCGCGGATGAACGCGTCGAACGGCGCGAGCATTTTAGGCAGGCGCGAATTAATTTCGAGGTAGCGGTTATTGACCGACTTTAATTCGATTGTGAGCGAACGGCCGCCGCGAACCGATTCGCCCTTGCCGTAGCCCGTCATACTGTTCATAGCGCGACTCCCCCCTTTGCCTTAAAAAGCCCGTCCGCCTCCGTGAAAATTTGCTCGCGGCCGCCGTCCGTCCTGACCAAAATAACGCCGCCGTCCGCCGTAATTTCGCCTATGCGGGCGCACGGAATTCCCGCCGCTCCGAGCGCGGAAACGGGCGCGTCGTCGGACGCCGTAAAAAGCAGCGCGCCGCTTGAAATAAGCCTTAGCGGGTCTATTCCGTTTTTGCGGCATAGGTTCGCCGTGCGCGGCGGGACGGGAACGGCGCTTTGATATATTACCGCGCCCCGGTTGGCCCCCTCGCAAAGCTCCGCCGCCGCGCCCAAAACTCCGCCCTCGGTAACGTCGTGCATAGCGGTTACCGATTGAATTTGCCGCAAAACGGCGCACTCCGGGATAACGCTTAAAGATTCGTCCAAAATTATTCCGCCCTCTAAAAGCATAGCGCCCTCGATTCCGGCGCGCTTTGTGATAAAGAGTCCGTCGCCCTCGGCAAGCCCCGTCTTTTTGAGGAGCCGCGCGGTTTTTCCGACCGCCGTAGCGCAAACGAGCGGCCGCGTTACGGCGTCCGAAAATTCGGTGTGGCCGCCGACGATATCGACGCGCACGCGTTTTGCCGCCGCCGCCGCCGCCGTCATAATTTTGTCGATTACGCCCTCGGGGTCTTCGGCGGCCGCGGGAATTATAAGGGTAAGGAGCAGGGCGATCGGCTCGCCGCCGTTACAGGCGATGTCGTTGCAGGCGACGTAGACGCACAGGCCCCCAAGCGTTTCGGGCGGCATTTTAACGGTTATAGGGTCGGACGACAGCAATATAAAACCGTCCGCGCGGATAGCCGCGCAGTCCTCTCCCACCGCCGCCGACAGCACCGCCTCGGGGCGCGAAACGCCGATTTTTGACAAAACCAGCCGTTCCAATTCGGACGAAGTCAATTTGCCCAAACGCATATACTACCTATTATAACATAACGCCGAAAATTTTTCAAGTGTTTAGCAATCGTATAAGCTCGGTATAGCCGATTATTTTTTTATTCAGCTTTTGCGCCTTTTCGAGCTTAGATCCCGCCGCCTCGCCGGCGACGACGATATCCGTATCCGCCGTAACGCCGCTTTGAATTACGCCGCCCTTACTCTCGATAAGCGCGGCCGCCTCGCCGCGCGGAATCGGAAGAGTTCCCGTAAGCACGAATTTTTTGCCGGAAAAATAGTGATTTTTTTCGGCGTCCGCAAGGCGCGGGTCAAGCCCCAGCGACTTAAACGAGTCGATAAGCTCCCCGTTTTTTGAAAAGAATTCGGTTATGCTTTCGGCTACGACGTCGCCGATTTCCGGAACCGCCGTTAGGGCGTCGGGGTCGGCCGCCCGCAACGCGTCTATGCTCTTAAAGCGTTCGGCCAAATCGCGCGCGACCTTTTTGCCCACGTTGGGAATCCCGAGCGCGTGAATAAAACGCGGCAAATCCGCGCCCCTGCTCTTTTGCACCGCCCGCAAAAAGTTGTCCGCCTTTTTATCCTTAAAGCCGTCGATTTTAAGAAGGTCGTCCCTCGTAACGGTATAGAGTCCGTCGGGACGCGTTACGCCCAAAGCCTCAACGAGGCGGGCTGCCGTCTTTTCGCTTACGCCCTCGATGTCCATACAGTCCTTAGAACAAAAATGTTCGAGCCGTCCCCAAAGCTGCGGCGGGCAGCCGTCGGAGTTGGGGCAAAAAAGGTGCGCCCCCGTTTTGACGGTTTCGGTCTTGCAGGCGGGGCAAAGCGCGGGGGGAACGATGTCCGCCGTGCCGTCGCCGCCCTCGTCGGCGGCGCCCAAAATCTCCGGAATCACGTCGTTACTGCGGCGGACGAACACGCGCGAGCCGACGCGGACTCGTTTGCGCAAAATGTCCTCGTAGTTGTTGAGCGTCGCCCGCGAAACCGTCGCGCCCGCGAGTAAAACGGGTTCGAGGTGCGCCAGCGGCGTCAGCTTGCCCGTGCGCCCCACCTGCCAATCCACGCGCTTTATGACGGTCGTCGCCTCCTCGGCGGCGAACTTGTACGCGATCGCCCAGCGCGGAAACTTGTCGGTAAACCCGAGCTCGCGTCTTGCGGCGTAGTCGTCGACCTTAATCACCATACCGTCTATGTCGAAGTCGAGCGCGGTCTTGTCTACGAGCTTTACGCGCTCTATGATTTGCTCTATATCGTCGGAATAAAAAAGCGTTTCGGTCTTAAAAAAATTCTTTTTCAAAAATTCGACGGCGCCGCGCTGCGAAACCACATCCCCGCCGCTCTCGTAGTTGACGTTGTAAAAAACTATGTCGAGGTTGCGCGTTTTTGTAACGCGCGGGTCAAGGTTGCGGATCGCCCCCGCGACGCCGTTGCGCGGGTTTTTTAGGGGTACGAGCGCCGTTTCGTTATACGCCTTAAACGCGCTTAGGCGCATTATACCCTCGCCCTGAGCCTCTAAAACGCCCGTAAACGGTATTTTGCGCGGAACCGACATAATCGTCGACACCTGCGCCGTTACGTCCTCGCCCGTCGTGCCGTCGCCGCGCGTCGCCGCGCCCTTAAAGTAGCCGCCCTCGTAGGTCAGGTTAAGCGTAAGCCCGTCTAGCTTGTATTCGAGCGTCAGCCCGAGCTTGCGCCCGGCGGCTTTTTCCGCTTTTAGATGCCACTCGCGCAAAGCGTCGAAGTCCGTACACTTATCGAGGCTGTACAGGCGGTGTAGATGCGTATGCCGCGAAAACGCCTTTAACGGCTCGCCCCCCACGCGCCTTGTCGGAGAGTCCGGCAGCGATATTCCGCTTTGCTTTTCAAGCGCGACAAGCTCGTCGTAGAGGCGGTCGTACTCGGCGTCGGACACGCTCGGGTTATCGAGCACGTAGTATTCGTAGGCGTAACCGTTGAGTATATCGGTTAGCTCGCGTATTCGTTTTTCCATTATTCGACGACCTCCAACGGCGCGTAATTTATTGAAAGAACCAGCTTGCCCACGCCCTCGAATTCGATTTCGGCGTAGGTGTTGCCGTGCTCGCCGCTCACGCTAAGCACGCTGCCCAAGCCGAATTTACGGTGGCGCACCCTCGCGCCCGGCTTTATGCCGCTAACAGGCGCGGCGGCGTTTTTGACGGGCGAGGGCGGCGGCGCGGGACGAACGACCGGCGCGAAGGCGTTTCGGCGCGACTCATTGTACTCCCCATACATACTCGCCCGCCTTTGAACGCCGAATCCGAGCTCCTGCAAAAAGCGGCTCGCGACCGTGTTTTTGCGCTCGCCGTACATAAAACGCGAGTTTGAATATGTAAAAAACAGCTTTTCCTTAGCCCGCGTTACGGCGACGTACATTAAGCGGCGCTCCTCCTCCATATCGGAATCGAGCGACGAGGCGCGCGAAACGGGGAAAATTCCGTCCTCTAACCCCGCGACGAAAACGACCCTAAATTCCATACCCTTGGCGCTGTGAACCGTCGCGAGGTTCACGCACCCCTCGTCCTCGTTCATCTCGTCAAGGTCGGTATAGAGCGACACGTTTTGCAGATAGTCCGAAAGCGTCGCGCCCTTATTGGCGATTTCGTACTGCTCGACCGACGCGATAAGCTCGCGGATATTCTGCTTGCGGCTTTCGTTCTCGTCGGTGTCCTCGCCGAACGCCTCGTCGATTTTGAGCGTCCGCACAAGCCCGCGCATAAGCCCGCAAAGTCCCTCGCCGTCGGCTTGCACTATGAGCCACTCTATGATTTCGCCGAACGGCGCGACCTTTTTTGCGATTGCGGCGGGAATATCGGGGTTTTGTTCGACGTCGATTATGCACTCGAAAAGCGACCTGTTTTTTTGGGCGCAGTAGTCCGTAAGCCGTTTTTGCGCCGCCTCGCCTATGCCGCGCTTGGGGAAGTTGATGACGCGCAAAATCGCCTCGTTGTCGAAGGGGTTGACGGCTATGCGCAAATACGCGAGTATGTCCTTAATCTCCTTGCGCTCGTAAAACTTGAAGCCGCCGAAAACCTTGTGCGGTATGCCGTACTGTATGAACTTTTCCTCGAAACTGCGCGTTAAGGCGTTAAGGCGCATAAGCACCGCAAAGTCCGAAAACGTATATTTGCCGCTCCGCACGAGCGACAAAATCTTTGACGCCACAAAATCCGCCTCGTGATTTTCGGCGGGCGCGGGGAACAGCTCCGGCTCGTCGCCGCCCTTACGGTCGGTCCAAAGTACCTTTTTTATGCGCGAGGAATTGTTCTTGATAAGGCGGTTCGCCGCGTCGAGAATCTTTTCGCTCGAACGGTAATTCTGTTCCAGCTTATAGAGCTTGCAATTAAAGTCCTTCCGAAAATCGTTGATATTGTCGATGCTCGCCCCGCGCCAGCCGTAGATGCTTTGATCCTCGTCGCCCACGACGAAAACGTTCCCGTGCTTTGCCGCCAAAGTACGGACTATTTTGTATTGAATGACGTTCGTATCCTGAAATTCGTCGACGTGAATGTAGCGGAACCTTTCGGTATAGTATTCCGCCGCCTCGGGAACGTTTTTAAGAAGATAGTACGCCTTTAACAGAAGGTCGTCGAAGTCGAACGCGTTGTTCGTTTTTAAGTCCTTTTCGTAGAGCGCGTAAACGTCGCAAATCAAGTCGACGTCCTTTTGAAAGCGGAACGCGGCGGCGTATTCGTCGGGGTCGAAGCCCGCGTTTTTTGCCGACGAAATCGCGCTCGCCGCCGGTTTTAACAGATCGTCGTCGTAATTCTTTTCCCTTATAATGCGCTTTAAGGTGCGTTCCTTTTCCGCCTCGGCGTATATCGAAAACTTAGCGTTGTAACCGATATTTTCGGCGTACGAGCGCAGCATCGACGCGCACATCGAATGGAACGTCGAAACCCACAGCCCTCTTTGCGGGCCGATCGCGTCCTCTAATCGCCCGCGCATCTGCGAGGCCGCCTTGTTGGTGAACGTTATCGCCAAAATATTGTACGGCGAAACGCCCAAATCCTCTATAAGGTGCGCTATGCGGTGGATTAACAGGCGCGTTTTGCCGCTGCCCGCCCCCGCCGTTACCAATACCGCGCCCTCGGTGTCGAGTACGGGTTTAAGCTGCTCGGGGTTTAAGCACGATAAATCAAACGCCATCTTTGCCGAGCCTCTCTAACGCCGTCTTGTAGCCGCCCGCCCCGTGAAGCAAGCATTTGTTGACGCGGCTAATCGTCGCGCTCGACGCGCCCGTGGCGCTCGCCGCCTCGTTGTAGGTTTTGCCCTCGCTCAAAAGCCGCGCGACCGCGAACCTCTGCGAAAGCGCCTCTAACTCCGCGATAGTGCAAAGGTCGTCGAAAAACGCGTGAAACTCGCCGCGCGTTTTTAGCCGCGCAAGCGCGTCGAACAGCCTGTTTAATCCCGAATCGGTCAAATGCGGTTCCATAAAAATCTCCGTAAAAAAGCCTATACAAAGATTTTACCACACTTGACTAAAACCGTCAATCAAAACGCCGCCAAAGTCGCGGGCAAATAGCGGCGGCGATACGGGTTACACTCGCCCAAACACCATTTTTTGCCCGCCCTGCTTGACCGTTAAAAATTCCCCTCTATGGAGTGCCACGCCCGCGTGGTCGGGTTCCGCTCCGGTGGGTGCGCGCTCTGCAAACGGCAAGCCGTTTGTCGGCTCGGCGACGACTGTTGTTCGCGTCTGCCACTCCCCTATTTGCCCGTTCGGCGCTCGCTTCTTGCCCGCTTAACACTACATCGAAAAACTCCCCCTCTGTCAATTCTCCGTCGCATTCGGCGTATCCCTTGAATTCCACTCTATGGAGTGCCTCGCCCGTGTATACGGGCTTAGCTCGCAAGCTCGCACGCCCTACAAACGGCTTCGCCGTTTGACGGCTCGGTTCGTGCCGGCGAACGCCGACGGGGTGGTTCGGCTATTAAGGTTTTAGCCGCTTGAAAAATTCCCCTCTATGGAGTGCCTCGCCCGTGTATACGGGCTTAGCTCGCAAGCTCGCACGCCCTACAAACGGCTTCGCCGTTTGACGGCTCGGTTCGTGCCGGCGAATGCCGTCGGGGTGGTTCGGCATCCGCTTCTTGCCCGCTCCGTACACGACAATCGCGGACAAACAAAATATGTCGCAACAACCGCAAACAAACGATCGCTAGCTTGTAAAGCGCGCGAATTTTTCGGGTCGCTCCGCGTAATAGCGCTCGCGCATTTGCCGGAATTTTTTAGACAGCTCCAAAATATATTTTTGGCGGTTCGGCTCGTCCATACCCTCGTAAGCGTCCTTGTCGACAAGACGCCCGATAGGGTTGGTAACGTCCTCGTCCTCGTCGAGCATTGCGCGGACTTTTTGATAAAGCTCCTCGTCAAGCAGCGCCTTCGCGCTTCCCATAGTCCTGTTTACGTCGCGCTCAAACTTAGCCCGCTGCATATCGCGCACAGTCCGCTCGGCCATAAATCCCAGCCCCAGCCGATTAAGCGCCGTCTGCTTTTCCTCGTCCATAGACTTCCAATAGCCCATACGCATACGCTGTTTCGCCAACATCGCGCGCTTTTTAAGCTCGCCGCAACCGCTTTCGTTTTCAACCATACTTTATCCCTCCGTAATTTGATACGTTCATTATACCATACACCGCCGCACTAAAACCGCCTTCGACAAATATAGAAAAAACAAGCGCTTATTCGACATATTCCGCCGTAATTTTCCGGAATAACGACAATTTTTCTTTCTTCGGCTTGTCCGTCGCATCCGACATGTTTCAGAAATTCCCCGGAGGGGAATTTGTTAGCGGTTCAACTTATTGCATTCCCTTAATTCCGGCGCAGGGATTGGGGGTAAAGGTGTAGCGCAGAGATTCGCGCTTGTTGTGTTCCGAAACGGCGATTTCGAGCAGACGGTCGATAAGATCGGGAAAAGATAATTTTTCGCTCCCCGCATCCGACATAACAGCCGAACATCCACTCGCCGCGTCCGCGACAAATACAGTCGCCGTGTCGCTATTCGCCGTGCCGACCGTAACCGCCGCGCCGCCGTTCGCCGCGTCAACCGTAACCGCATTGTCGCCGTTTGACGTGTCAACCGCAACCGCATTGCCGTTATTCGACGCGTCAACCGCAACCGCATTGTCGCCGTTTGACGTGTTAACCGCAACCGCATTGCCGCCGTTTGACGTGCCGACCGTAACCGCATTGTCGCCGTTTGACGTGCCGACCGTAACCGCCGTGTCGCCGTTCGCCGTACTAACCATAACCGCCGCGCCGCCGTTTGACGTGTCAACCACAACCGCATTGCCGCCGTTTGACGTGCCGACCGTAACCGCCGCGTTGCTATTTGACGCGACGGATTCGGCGGACGTATCCGTCGTACTAAACAAGCCCGGCGCGGCGGGAAGGGTGAATAAATAGTGCGAGAGAGAGCCGGGGATCGTGTTGATTTCGTTGACGTAGAGGTCGCCGTCTTTGTACAGGAAGTCGACGCGGGCGACGCCCGAGCATAGCAGGGTCTTAAAGGCGAGCGCGGCGGCGGCGCGGATTTTTGAGCGTAGCGCGGCGGATACGGCGGCGGGAAATTTTCGGCTTGCGCCGCCCTTTTTGTCAAAATATTTGTCCTCGAACGTCAAAAATTCCTTCCAGCCGACAGGCTGTTCGACCTCCGACACCGTAAGGGAGCCGGAGCCGCCCAAAACGGCGCAGTTGTATTCGCAAAAGTCCTCCAAGGCGTTCTCGACGACGACGCGCGTATCCCATTCGAGCGCCGCCGCGATTGCCGCCGACAGTCCGTCAAAATCGCGTGCTATGCCAACGCCGATGCTGCTGCCGAGGTTGGCGGGCTTGACGATAAGCGGAAAGCGAAGCCCGCGCCCTATCCGTTCCGTAACGGCCGCCGCATTGCGCGCGTAGTCGTCGGCGGTAAAATCGACGAACGGCAAAACGGGCAAACCCGCCCCGATAAACAGCTTTTTCATAACGATTTTATCCATTCCGACGGCCGACCCGAGAATCCCCGAGCCCGTGAACGGAACGCCGCACAGCCGCAAAAGCCCTTGAAGCGACCCGTCCTCGCCGTTAGCGCCGTGGACGCAAAGCAACGCCGCGTCGATTTTGTGCGCCGCCCGGCCGCTCTTATAGCGCAAAACCGGCTCGCCCGGCCGCATATGAACGCGCCGCCCCCTCACCCGCTTTCCGTTTTGATACGTCGAAATTTTATCCAAATTTTTGCCGACAAGCCACATCCCGTCGCCGTCTATGTACACCGGAACAACCTTGTGCCGCTCCCCCGCCGCACCCGCCGCCTGCACGCCCGTTATAACGCTTATGTTATGCTCGCAAGACCTCCCGCCGAAAAACACCGCGATTCTCATAAAGCCGCTCCTCCCGTATCTATGATATGGAAGGAGCGTCAATTGTGTTCCGCTTTGCGCCGCGATTGAATGAACATATGCGCAAGCGTATAAAACCGCTAGTCGAACCGCCGCGCCGCTTAATCTCCGCCTCCCCGATAGGGAATTTTTAGCGGCAAGCTCAACAGCGCCGAGCGGACAAAAACGCGGCGGCAAGCAACCGGCAACCGCTCCGGCGCTAACGCGACACGAACCGAGCCGTCAAACGGCGACGCCGTTTGCAAGGGCGAGCAACCGGCAACCACCCCGGCAACTCCGTTGCCACCCCTCCACAGAGGGGAATTGGCGGTCAAACTCAACAGTGCCGGGCGGGCAAAAACGCGGCGGCAAGCAACCGGCAACCGCGCCGCCGCTAACGCGACACGAACCGAGCCGTCAAACGGCGACGCCGTTTGCAAGGGCGAGCACCCGGCAACCACCCCGGCAACTCCGTTGCCACCCCTCCACCGAGGGCATTGTCACGAATGCGTTGATAAAGAAACGAATTAAGAAAAAACAGCAAAATGATAAAATAGTTATTTTTGCGATGATTTAACAAAATTCAACCATAAGATTGGCTATTTTTTGAAAAATTGTTGCATATTTCACTCAATTCCTTTATTCTTCACTTATATCCCTGTTCTTCAAATCAACACCATTCTGACAATGCCTCCACAGAGGGGAATTAGCGGTCAAACTCAACGGTGCCGGGCGGGCAAAAACGCGGCGGCGAGCACCCGGCAACCACCCCGGCGCTAACGCGACACGAACCGAGCCGTCAAACGGCGACGCCGTTTGCAAGGGCGAGCACCCGCCGGAGCACAGCCCGTTAAGAGGCGAGGCACTCCACAGAGGGGAATTTTTTGGCGGTCAAACTCAACAGCGCCGGGCGGGCAAAAATGATAAGCGGGCAAAGAGCGGCGTTCAGACGGGCAACAGTCGCCGAGCCGCCGACGGGCGCGTACTTGATAGGTACGTAACCGAGGCGGCGAGGCGAACGTAGCCCGTATCAACGCCGCTATTTGTCCGCGTCGGCGGTTAGGTCGCGGTCGGCGTAAGCAAGACACAGCATATAAACGAACGTCAGATAGGGGTAGTAAAGCACGCAGTCGAGCATAGAGTGGCCGGTGGCGGCAAGGATTACCAAAAGCAAAAAGGTGCGTTTTTCGGCGGGGTGTTTTATGCCGGTCAGGAACATCGTAACGAGGTGGCCGGAGTACATAACGAAGCCGAAAATGCCGCTCCACGCCAGGAATTGAAAGAACATATTGTGGTAGAAAAATATATAGGTTTGGGCTACTCCCACGGAATCGTAGGCGCCGACGCCGAAGAGCGGCGCGGACAGGAACTTGTTAAACGCCTCGACTAAAAGCTCGTAGCGGCCGCGGTCGTCGATTCCGGTTTGGATATAAAAATCCATAGCGCGGACAAAGAGATTCCACTTGACGCCGACAAAGCCGATAAACGCCGCGACGAGAGCGCCGCCCGCGATAAGGAGTCCTATACGCCCGCGTCCCCGCTGCTTAAAGACGGCGTAGACGGTTCCGCCCACGCAAATCGGCACGGCGAAAAGGAGCGCGGCGCGCGAGTAGGTAAAGACGGTGGCGGCCGCCAAAACGCACGTGAGGACGAAAAACAGGACGGGATGCTTGCTTTTTGCGGCGTAGTAGAGGGCGGGCGGCATTCCGATAACGAGCATAATCGCGATG
Organism: Clostridiales bacterium; assembly: GCA_031276725.1. Lineage (GTDB taxonomy): Bacteria > Bacillota > Clostridia > Christensenellales > Pumilibacteraceae > RACS-047. Next base: position 27,354 of record JAISMM010000092.1, read on the forward strand.
CTGTTGCTGTTGCCCCAGCCGATCATAATGGCGCCCTTATCGAGCGTTTGACGGAGCCAGTCCGAGGTAAGATAGAGTACGCCCAGTTGAACCGAGCCGATAAGCGAAAGAACGAGGATAGTTTTGGCTATAAAATCGAAGTCGCCGCGCTTTATATAGAGCGAGAAGTAGACGAACGCGCCGAAAAAGTAGAGCGACATAACGAGTCCCACGAGCATACTCGCCGCGCTGTAACCCTTGTAGAAAATACCGCCGAAAACGAACGCCGGAACGAGCGCGAAAACGCCCCAAAAATTGAGAGTGAGCCGCACCCTTAAACCGCGTTTTATGGCGCCGTAGACCATCGAGGTCAAGAGGACGGCCGCCAAAACCGACAGCGAAACGAGCGAGGTCGTCGACAAAAAGTAGGACGCGGACGTGTCGCGAAGCGGCGAATTTTGGATCGACAGCACGAAACACATCATTATTATGATGGGCGTGGTGGCGCGGATATCGAGGTTTGAGCAGAGTATGAACGAACAAAGCAGTATCAGCACGTAAAAGCCCGCGAGGTCCCACCCCAAAAGCGAAAACGAAAGCACTATCGCCGCGACAAGGTAAATAAATTTGTCCGACTCTATGAACGCGGCGGCCTTGCCGCGTATGTAGCTTAATTTGTCCTTAACCTGCTGCAAAAAATACTCCGTTGTCTTGATTCGTTTGTAGTTCCGTCATAAAAAACGCCCGCGCCGCCGCCGTTTAGCCGCCGCTTAAATAAAATAGAGCGAAAAGGTTACGACGGAAAGAACCGCCAAATAGAGCGCGAACCACCTTAGCCGCGCCTTGCCGACCACCCTTAACATAAGTTTTATGGCGAAAAAGCCGCTTACAAACGCCGCCGCCATACCCGCGACGTAGCACCATGCGTCTACGGGCAGTCCCGCGCCGCCGTCGAAAATGTCGAAAGCCGCCGCCGCCAAGATAACCGGCGCGCTCATAAAGAACGAGAATTTTGCGACCGAATTTTTTTCGCCCTTCGCCGCGATGCCGCCGAAAATCGTCGAGCCGCTGCGCGTTACGCCCGGAAAAACGGCCACACCCTGCATAAGCCCCATACAAACCGCCGTTTTTAGGGTTATACTTTCGACTCCCGTCGATTGCCTGCCGCCCGTTCCCGCGCCGCCTTTCGCGTCCGTTTTAGCGTCATCTCTTGCGTCCTCCGCTCCGACCGATTTTGCGTCGTCCTCCGCTCCGACCGATTTTGCGCGGCGGCGTTCCAAAAGGTCGGCGACGAGCATAAGCCCCGCGCTTATTATAAAGAAAAAGCATAGGTATTTTGCGCTATCGAACACGGTTAAATCGAGCTTAGCATAAATTAAACCCGCGATCCCGGCGGGAACGGTGGCGAGCGCGATAAGTCCGATCGTCTTAAAGGGCGGCTTAAACAGCGCCGAAAGCTCCTTATAGAACACGGCGAATATAGCGAACAGCGTCGCGACGTGCAGCATAATGTCGAACGTCAAATAATTGCCCGGCACGTTCAAAATTTCGCGGGCGAGAATCAAATGACCGCTGCTCGAAACCGGCAAAAATTCCGCCAGCCCCTGAACGAGTCCCAAAATAATGGCCTTGAATACGTCCATTACGCGCCCCTCCCCGTTTCGGCGCGCGCGCCCTGACTTATAAATTCCGGGCTGTTTATCTGCTCGTCGGTGGGCTTGTTGCGGTAGGACGACGGCACAAGCGCAAAAATCTCGTCGATAGTTTTTTCCTCGTCCTCGGCGTGCGAATATAAGTAGAGCTTATCGAGCCGCTTTTCAAATTCGTCCAGCCCGATGTCTTGCAAGCGCGTAACAAAAATGCCCTCGTGAACCGTGGTGTCGACGCATTCCTTGTCGTAACGGAGCTCCTCGAACAGCTTTTCGCCGGGCCTTAGTCCCGTGATTTCGATGGGAATATCCTTTTCGGGAACGAGTCCGTTTATGCGGATAAGGTCGCAGGCGAGGTTATAAATATAGACCGGCTCGCCCATATCGAGGACGAACACCTCGCCCGAATTCGCGAGCGCGCCCGTCTGCAAAACAAGCCGCACCGCCTCGGGGATCGTCATAAAGTAACGCTTTATGTTGCGGTCGGTGAGCGTTACGGGGCCGCCGTCCTTAATCTGCTTTAAGAACACCGGAATTACGCTGCCGTTAGACCCTAAAACGTTCCCGAAACGCACGGCGGCCATCTTCATACGGCTTTTTGCGCCGATGCTTTGGATCAGCATTTCGGCTATGCGCTTTGAGGCGCCCATTATGTTGGCGGGGTTGACGGCCTTGTCGGTCGAGATGAGGACGAATTTTTCCACGCCCGATTCGACGCTTTGGTTTATGACGTTAAGCGTGCCGAACACGTTGTTTTTTATCGCCTCGCACGCCGAAATTTCCATCATCGGCACGTGCTTATAGGCGGCGGCGTGGAACACTATGTCGGGCTTATATTTGGTAAAAACGTCCCGCACCCGTTCGCGCTCGCGCACCGTCCCCATACACAGCGAATAGAGCGAGCGGTCGTAGGACGCCCCGAGCTCCAAATCGAGCTCGAACATACCGTTTTCGTGAACGTCGAAAATTACCAAATGGCGGCAGCCGAATTTGAGCACCTGCCGGCAAAGCTCCGATCCTATCGACCCCGCCCCGCCCGTAACGCAGACCACCTTGTCCTTTACGGACGAATCTATAAGATCTTGGCGCACCCTGAACTCCTCGCGCCCCAAAAGCTCCTCGATTTTTATGTCGCGGAGCGTCAGCGTGTTCGAGGTCAGTTCGTCGGCGTTTGTGATGGCGGGCATAATCTTTATGGGAATGTTGTACTTTATGCAGCGGCCGTAAATCGACTTTAACTGCGAGCGCGTTATCGACATTATGGCTATGACTATCGCCTGCGCGCGGAATTTATACACGATTTCGTCCAAATTTTCGACGCCGCCCTCCACGCGTATGCCGTAGATTTTGCGGTCGATTTTTTCGGGGTCGTCGTCTACGAGCGCGACGGGAAAATACCCCTCGTGCGGATTGTTGATAAAGCGGTTGACGGCCAACGAGCCCGTGTAGCCCGCGCCGATTATTATGGTGCGCTTAGTCGAGCGCATCTGCTTTTCGTCCACCCAGCCGCGCACGTGCTTTAAGTAGGATACGATCGCGTTAAAAAAGCGCAAGCCGCCCGAAAACATCGCCGACAGTATAAGGTATAAAATTATGAGCGTACTCCAAAGGTCGGACGCGAACGCCACTTTCAGAACGACCTTAAACAGCATCAAAATGCCGAACGTGGCAAAGTACGCTATGATCAGCTTAAAAAATTCTATGCGCCCGGCGTAACGCCAAACCGTGTTGTAGCAGTCGAAAAAGATAAACATCGCGGCGGTAACTATCATAAAAACCGACGCTATCAAAACCTCGTAATGCAAGAACGAGGGCGGCGCGGGCGTCTTGGCATACATTATGGCGCGGGCGGCGGCGTACGCGCCCACGGCGAAAAGGACGTCTAAAAATATCAATAAGATAAACGACTTGTGCCTGTTCGACATATGCTCGAACGGCCTTTTTACGTTTTTTTCCTTTTCTTTGTCCATTATTCCTTTACTTGCTCAATAATTTATTATAAACTTTTGTAGATATAAGTGCCGAGCACCTTGCCGCGCCCGCCCAAATCGGCCGCCGTGCGGGCGGCGTCGGAACGCTTGGTGTTTTTTGCGGAAACCGTCATAACGGCGGCGTCGCTCACGCCGCCTATAACCGCCGCGCCACCCTCGTAGGAGCCCGAATACGCGATAATAATCTTATCGAAGTGCGTCTTTAACTCGGCGAATCTGTCCTTTTTAGAAAGCAGCTTAGTCCATTCGCCGGGACTTTTAGAGTTAAGGGCGGGCATCGCCGAATCGGGCAAAAGCTCCGGGAGCTTTTTGCCGTCCAAATAGTCGCCGACCGAACCCGCGCCCTCTATACCCGCCGCGCCCGTAAAGTCGATAAACAGCGCCTTAACGCCCGCGTCTCGGAACGTTTTTGCCACCGCCGAGGCGAACGCCGCGCAAAAGCCGCCGTCAAGGGGCGAAACCGCCGCCAAAACCTTTTTGTCGCGCACGAGCGCCGCCACGCGCGTAACGGCGGCGGAGTCTATCGAATCGCCGTCCGTTTTGGCTATAAGCTCGCCCGCGTCCGACCCGAGCGCCGCGAAACTTTTTAGGCGCGGGTCGGCAAAGTAAATCACGATCACAGCCGCCGCGCCGCAAATAACTCCCGTAATAAGCCCGAGCGCGATATTCGCCAAAAGCCCGCGCTCCGACTTTTTGTCGGCGGCGGCGACGTCCTCGCCCGTCGGCAAATATTTTGCCGCTCCGTGAATTTCGATAGCCGCGACGGGCTCGTCGAGAGGGTCGGTATATTTTTCCAGCAGCGTATTGTCCTTATAGGCGAACTTGCGCGCCACCGTCATATAGTCGTTCAATAACGCCTTTGCGGCGGCCTCCTTCCCTTCGGCGTCGAACACGCCGCTTACGGTTACGTAAATCGACGACTCGGACGGCGAAACGGTAAAGTTTGCCGAAAAAGCGTCGGCGTAAGCGCTATCCTTAGCGTCGACCTTTATGTTGAAGATTAGCCTTAACCGCGCCTTAGCCTGCTCGTCGCCCAAAAATTCGGCGCGAACCTCGTTGGACGCCATCGCCCGCATAGCCCGCGACGCGACGTTGCGGTAAACCGAGTCGAGCGCGAGGTTGTCGCCGCTGACCACCGAATTGTGCAGATATGTTTCGATATCGCAAAAGGCGGCCGAGATTTGAAGCTTGTCCGTCTTTACGCCTCTGTCGAGGTTAAACCCGACAAAGACCGCCGCCACCGCGAGCGCGACCGCCGCCGCGATAAACCACCGCTTTATACAATAAAAGAACATATCCGCAAACGAAAATTCCCTGTCTTCCATTCGCCCTCCCTTTAACACGGCAAATTTTTTTTCCAAACCGCACAAAACCCGCGGGAACGCGCGGCTTAGCACCGCCCGCCGTCGGTTCCGACCCCTTGCGACCAAGACGCCGTCGCCGACCGCTAGCAAACGACTCAACGCCGCCCGCCGTCGGTTCCAACCCCTTGCGACCAAGGCGCCGCCGCCGACCGCTAGCAAACGACTCAACGCCGCCCGCCGTCGGTTCCGACCCCTTGCGACCAAGGCGCCGCCGATCGAACACGTTCCCACCTGTCCATTATACCCTTATTAACCGCCAATGTCAAGATTTTTTTGCAGTGTTTGCACTTTTTTCACTCTTCCGTGTCGGTAAAAAGCAATTCCCCGAAATATTCTCGTCAATCTCCTCTCGGCGTATCCCCAAAATTCCCCTCAATAGAGTACCCCTCCCGCTCTCGGCGCGTCCCTAAAATTCCCCCTCTATGGAGTGCCTCGCCCACTCTCGACGCGTCCCAAAAATTCCCCTCCGTGGAGGGGTGGCGCGTTAGCGACGGGGTGGTTAATTGTTTTTGCAGGCGGCTCGTAGTGGCGGTTACTAGTCAGCCGCGCGGCGGTTTGTAAGGGCGGCAGCGTTAAGACCCTTACCACCCCGGCAACTCCGTTGCCACCCCTCCCCGGAGGGGAATTTTGGGGAATAAACGATTGCGACGGACTATCAACCACCCCGGCAACTCCGTTGCCACCCCTCCCCGGAGGGGAATTTTGGGGAATAAACGATTGCGACAAGCGGGGCAATTTTCACTCTCAACGGCATTGTCCGCCGCTCTCGGCGTACCTCAAAATGCCCCCTCAATAGAGTTCCCCCGCTCTCGGCGCGTCCCAAAATTCCCCTCTCGCTCTCGGCGCGTCCCCAAAATTCCCCTCTATGGAGGGGTGGCGCGTTAGCGGCGGGGTGGTTCACCGCTAAATTAAGACCGTTTTCTATTCTAAAATTGCCTTAATACGTCTGACGCCGGCGGAGGAGGACTGTTCCTTGACGATTTTGAATTTGCCAAGAACTCCGGTACGGGGGGCGTGGGGACCGCCGCAGATTTCCTTTGAGAATTCGCCCATGGTGTAGACCTTGACCTTTTGACCGTACTTGCTTTCGAAAAGACCGACGGCGGATTCGGCTTTCGCCTCGTCGAGGGTCATTTCGCGGCAGGTGATTTCGACGTCGGCGGCGATCGCCTTGTTGACGAGCCTTTCGACCTCGGCGATCTCCTTATCGGTGAGGGAGCGGCCGAAGGTGAAGTCGAACCTTAATCTTTCGGCGGTGATGTTGCTGCCCTTTTGGTTGACGTTTTCGTCGTTGAGGACGGTTTTGAGGGCGCGGTGCATAAGGTGCGTCGCCGTGTGCAGACGCGCGGTCGCCTCGGTATTATCGGCGAGTCCGCCCTTAAAACGCTGTTCCGCGCCCGCCTGACTCTTTTTTTGATGCTCGCCGAACGCCTCGTTGAAGGCGTTCTCGTTGACGGTAAGCCCGCGCTCGGCGGCAAGCTCTTTTGTCATTTCGAGCGGAAAACCGAACGTGTCGTAAAGACGGAACGCCGCCTTGCCGCTTATGACGCCGCCGACAAGGTAGCCGCACAGCTTGTCGAATTCGCGCAAGCCGTTTGCGAGAGTCTTTTGAAACCGCTCCTCCTCCGACGCGATTTCGCCGTAAATATGCCCGGCGGCGGCGGCGATTTCGGGGTAAACGTCGCCGTACTCCTTTACGACGGCGGCGGCTACGGCGGCGAGGGCGCCGGACGCGATTTCGAGCCGTTTTGCGTAGCGGGCGGCGCGGCGCAGGATTCGGCGCAAAATATAGCCCTGATCGACGTTAGAGCAGACTATGCCGCGCTCGTCGCCTATCATAAACACGGCCGTGCGGATATGGTCGGCTATTATGCGCATAGAACGCGTAGTGTCGTCGTTTTCGCCGTACTTTTTGCCGCAAGCGTCCTCGATAGCCGCCAAAACCGGGGCAAAAACGTCCGTTTCGTAAACCGATTTTTTGCCCTGCAAAATGGAGATAGTGCGTTCTAGCCCCATACCCGTATCGACGTTTTTTTGCGCGAGAGGCTCGTAGGCGCCCTCGCGGGTTTTGTTGTACTGCATAAAGACGTCGTTCCAAATTTCGAGGTAGTTGCCGCAGCCGCAGGCAGGCGAGCAGTCCGGCCCGCAAGGTCGGCCGCGGTCGATAAACATTTCGGTGTCGGGCCCGCACGGCCCCGTAACGCCCGCCGGCCCCCACCAATTGTGTTCTTTCGGAAGATAAAATATTCTGTTCGCGGGGATTCCGCATTCGCGCCAAACAGCCGCGCTTTGCTCGTCGCGCGGAGCGTCCTTATCGCCCGCGAACACCGAAACGGCGAGCGAGGCGGGGTCGATTCCGAGGTACTTATTATCGGTCAAAAATTCGTAGCTGTAACGAATCATTTCGTCCTTGAAGTAATCCCCCAGCGACCAATTGCCGAGCATCTCGAAGAAGGTGCAATGCGAGGCGTCGCCCACGTCGTCGATGTCGCCCGTGCGGACGCACTTTTGCACGTTGGCGAGGCGCTTGCCCGCGGGGTGCTTTTCGCCCATAAGATACGGCACGAGCGGATGCATACCCGCCGTGGTAAACAGCACCGTGGGGTCGTTTTCGGGAATGAGCGACGCCGAGCCGATGACGGCGTGTCCCTTGCTCTTAAAAAATTCGAACCATAATTGCCTTAACTGTTTTGACGTAAGATTTTTCATAATGTCCTCTTTTTGTGTAGTTTATTTTTTATTGCGGGGGCGTAGCCAATCCTTGTGACGGGTTGAAGTCGGGCGGATTTACGGGGATAAAACCGCCAAAAAGCGCGGAAGCGCGGCGGCGCTGCGTAATCGGGCATTTTTGGCGGTTTTAGACCGAAAAGACGCCGAATGCAACTCCCGTCAAACGGGTTGACTACGCCCCCCCCTTATAACTGTCTTTTAATCCCACGGTGCAATTGAAGTGCGGGAAGCCGTTTTTGCAGTCGACGCAAAAATAGCCGAGCCGCAAAAATTGATAGACCTTGCCGAGGACCGCGGACTCCAAATACTTTTCCGCCTTTGCAAAAAGCGTTTTTTGGGAGTCGGGATTCAGCCGCTCCGAAAAATCGCCGTCGCCGTCCAAAAGCAGATAATCGTAGAGGTGGGCGGTTATGTCGACGCAGTTTTCGGCGTTTACCCAATGAATGACGCCGCGCGCCTTGACGCCGGAATTGTCCTCGCCCGACTTTGTCCCCTCGACGATTTCGGCGAACACGCGCTTGACCTCGCCGTCCTTGCCGACCTCCGACCCCGTGCATTTGACGATATAGCCGCATTTGAGCCGCACGAGCGCGCCCTCGCAGAGGCGCTTATATTTGGGCGGCGGCGTTAGCTCGAAGTCGGATTTTTCGATATAGAGTCTGTTCGATATGTCGATTTTGCGCGTACGCGTTTCGCCCCCGCCGAGCGCGTACTCAAAATTGAGCTCCTCGCGGTAGCCGTCGGGGCGGTTTGTAATAACGAGTTCAAGCGGTTCTAATACCGCCATAACGCGCTCGGACGTCAAATTAAATTCGTCGCGGGCGCACGCCTCCAACCGTCCCGCCTCGACCTCGCCGTTCGATTTTGCGACGCCTATCGCCGCGCAGAATTCGCGGATCGCCGACGCGGTGTAGCCCCGGCGCCTAAAACCCGCCAAGGTGGGCATACGCGGATCGTCCCAGCCGTCCACGGCCTTTTCGTCCACGAGCTTTTTTAGGTAGCGCTTGCTCATAATGGTGCGGGCGATATTGAGCCGCGCGAACTCGTATTGATACGGCCGGGGCGTACGCCAACAATTGTCCAGCACCCAATCGTAAAGCGGGCGGTGATCCTCGAATTCGAGGGTGCAAACGCTGTGCGTTACGCCCTCGACCGCGTCCTCTAAGGGGTGGGCGAAGTCGTACATGGGGTATATGCACCACTTGTCCTTTTGGCGGTGGTGGGTCGCCTTTAAGACTCTGTACAAAATGGGGTCGCGCATATTCATATTGGGCGAGCCCATATCGATTTTGGCGCGCAAGACAAGCGAACCGGTGTCGACCTTGCCGTTTTTCATATCGTCGAAAAGCCGCAAATTCTCCTCGACGGGGCGGTCGCGGTTGGGGCTTTGCGTCCCCTTTTGCGTGAGCGTGCCGCGCAACGACTTCATTTGCTCGGGCGTAACGTCGTCGACGTAGGCAAGCCCCTTGTTGATCAAAATAAGGGCGCATTCGTACATAGTGCCGAAGTAGTCCGAGGCGTAAAGAACGCGCGGCGCGTCCACAAGCCAGCGCACGTCCGCTATTATGGAGTTGACGAATTCGTCGTCCTCCTTGACGGGGTTAGTGTCGTCGAAGCGCATATTGAAATCGCCGCCGTACTTTTTTGCAAGCCCGTAGTTTAAGCAAATCGACTTTGCGTGGCCGATATGCAGATAGCCGTTCGGCTCGGGGGGAAAGCGCGTTATAACCCGCTTAACCTTGCCGTCCGCCAAATCCTTTTCGATAATGTCCTCTAAAAAATTACCCATTTTTTGCTCCCGTCAGATTAGATTTTCAAGAACCCGCGCGCGCGGTTTCGGCTAAAACAGCCCCGTTATCGTACCGCCGTTTATCGTCATTTTTTCGGCGTTGGGGACGGCGGAAAGCCCCGGCATAAGCAGAATATCGCCGCACACAGCCACGGTAAAGCCCGCGCCCGAACGCAATTGAACGTCCCTGACCGTAACGGTAAAATCCGACGGTCTGCCCGTAAGGGCGGCGTTGTCGCTAAGCGAATACTGCGTTTTTGCGACGCATACGGGCAGCCCGTCCGCGCCGAGTTTTTTTATTCTTTCGAGCGACTTTACCGCCTTCGGCTCGAATTTTACGCCCGCCGCGCCGTAAATTCTTACGGCGGTTTTTTCGATTTTTTGCTCGACCGTGTCGGCTAATTCGTACGCGAATTTTAGCTTGCTCTTATTCCTTGTAAGCTCCGCGACGGTCGCGGCAAGCTCCGCGCCGCCGGCGCCGCCCCTCGCCCAAATATCGGCGGCGACGGCTTTTACGCCCTTTGCCGCGCACGCGTCCTTAATAATTTGTAATTCGGCGTCCGAATCGCTTTCAAAGCGGTTTATAGCGACGGCGCACGGCAAATTGAACACGCCCGTAATGTTTTCGATATGCTTTTCCAAATTCGCTATGCCGCGCTTTAACGCCGCATCGTCGCGCTCGGTAAGCTCCGATTTTTTGCCGCCGGAGCTTTTTAGCGCGCGCACCGTGGCGACTATTACGGCGGCGGACGGCGCGATTCCCGCCGCGCGGCACTTTATGTCGATAAACTTTTCGGCGCCCAAGTCCGCGCCGAACCCCGCCTCGGTTACCACGTAGTCGGCGTAACGCATAGCCGTGCGCGTGGCTATGACGCTGTTACAGCCGTGGGCTATGTTTGCGAACGGCCCGCCGTGAACGAACGCAGCGGTTCCCCCGAGCGTCTGCACCAGATTCGGCTTTATAGCGTCCTTTAACAAAACCGCCATAGCCTCGTCGGCTTTAAGATCGCGGGCAAAAACGGGCTTGTCGTCAAAGTCGAAGCCCGCGATAATATCGCCGAGCCGTTTTTTTAGGTCGGCCTGATCGGCGGCGAGGCACAAAACCGCCATAACCTCGCTTGCCGCCGTAATGTCGAACGAGTCCTCCCGGGCGCAAAACCCCAGGCCCGCCACTATGTTGCGCAGGGCGCGGTCGTTTACGTCGAGGCACCGCCGCCACTCTACGCGGCGGATTTTCAGCTTGTTGCCCCAATAAATATGGTTGTCCGTCATAGCCGAAAGCAGGTTGTTGGCGGCCGTTACGGCGTGCATATCGCCCGTAAAGTGCAGATTAATGTCCTCCATCGGCGCGATTTGCGAATAGCCGCCGCCCGCCGCCCCGCCCTTTATGCCGAACACGGGCCCGAGCGACGGCTCGCGCAGCGCAAGGGCGGTCTTATGCCCGGCGAGCGACAGGGCGTCGGCAAGCCCTATGCTGACCGTGGTTTTGCCCTCGCCCGCGGGGGTCGGATTTATGGCGGTAACGAGTATGACCTTGCCGCCGCCCCCGCTTTTGGGCGCGACCTTAGCCATATATTCGCCGTAGCGGTAAAGCTCCCCGGGCGCTATCCCGAGGCTTGCGGCAACCGCCTCTATCGGCTTTAATTTTGTTCCGTTCGCGATTTCGATGTCGGTTTTCATATGTCGTTCTCCTTGCAGCTTGCGCCGAAATTTATTTTGTCGGTTATTACCGAATAAGCGCCGTTCGATTTTTTGAACCCCAGCCGCAAAAAAAGCGGGTCGGGATCGTCCGTCGTTACCGCCGCGCCCTTAATATCGCGGACGGCGTTCAGCATAGCGCGGACTATAAGATTCTTGACGGCGGAATCGCTCCCTTCCGCCGCGAGCGCGATTTGCGGTTGCCGCGCGGGGGCTTGAATCAGGCGCAACGCTCCCGCCGCCGCCATACGATCGTTTTCGCGGGCGGCGAAAACGCGCGCGCCGGCCGCGCGCGAGTCGTCTTTAAGCCCTAAATATTCGAGCGCGGCAAGCCTTTCGCCGCCGTCCTTAATTTCGGTAACGCTTATCATAAAATCTCCGTCAGTCCTCGATTATAATTTCCTCGATGGGGTATTCGAGCGTCAACGGCTCGTTGTCGGACGCGTCGCGCTTCTTTGCCAAAAAGATTATAAGGGCGGCAAGGCACAGCGCCGCCGAAACCGACGCGCCTACGACGTCGGAAAATTCGCCCGCGTACGTCGCCGCCGAGCATACCGCAACGGCGATAAACGCCGCCGCCGCCCCGAAAAGCGCCGCGATATTTTCGATTATGCCGCGCGTGGTGGCGGAGCGCTTTAACACGAGTCCGAAGGCGTTCGCCGCCGCCGCGCGGTAGATTCCCGACGCCGCGCCAAGGAGCGCTCCCGCCGAAACGAGCGCGGCGGCGTCCGGTTCCGCCGGGGTTCCGCCCGCGCCGAAAAAGCCGATAAGCGGCAACGCCGTAGCCGTCAATTGCAGAACCGCCGCCAAAAACACGGGCAGAATAAAGCGCGCGCGCGAAAAGCGTTCGAGCGACAGCCCCGCCGACACCGCGAAGTACGACGTTAAAAACACGGCGAAAACGGCGGTGAGGACTATGTAATCGTCGGAGTAGCCGAGCGCGGAAAACGCGGTTACAGCGAGCGACGACGCCGAAACGAGCAGCCATACGAATATCTTGACGTTCGCCGACGAGCGGAGCGGTTCAAAAAAACGCGAATACTTTTGAACGAGCGGACGGCGGCGCGGCGCGGCTACCCGTATAAATTTTGGCATCGTGTCCGCCGACGCGATATAGGCGCAAAAACCCGCCGTAAGCGTTAAACAGCCCGTTATATAGCCCGTTTGCGAATACGCCGCCGCCGTCGCCCCGCCGCTAAACAGCCCCCCGAACGCCGCGACGAACGCCGCCGCGCCGGCTATCGAGAATATGCGACGCGCCCGCGCGTGCCGTCCGTGCTCGGCGAGAGCGAACCACCGCGCGTACATAGCGTTGTAGACGTACCAAAACAGCGTAAAATTAAGGAGCGACAGAGCGAGCCCGAAAAACAGCGCGGCCGCCTTTACGGCGAACGGCCAAACGGGGTCTATGCAAAAAAGCAGGCACCCGAACAGCGCCGCCGACGGGGCGAATATCGCGAGCGGAATATGGTAACGCCCCGTGGCGATAAGCGGCGAGTTGTTGATTACGTCGTAAAGCGGCGGCACCGCCAAAAAAACGACGGCGGCCGCCGGCAAAAATATGAGCGGCAGCAAGTAAGCGGGCAGCCCGAGCGTCCGCGCGTAGGGGAACGCGAGCGCGGCGAGAGCGCAAAAAAACGCTCCGCTAAGATTTCCGCCGCCGAAAATTATTTCGTTTTTAGGGCCTTTTCCGCTCAAATTCCGTCCTCCCAGCCGCCGCTTTTTCCGCCGCTTTTGCCGCTCACGTTTTCGGCGTTTTCTTTTTCGGCGCCGTTTTTATCACTCCTTGTTTCGGCGTTTTCTTTTTCGGCGCGTCCGCTAAACAAATCCTCGGTATAGAGCGCGCCGCCGCCCGCGTAATCGTCCGCGTTGACGGCTATGACCGTTAAACCGCGACGCGCCGATTCGCGCGCGAGTAAATCCGCCTCCGGCCCGCCGCCCGCGTCGATCGCGCGCACGCGCCCCGCGTCTTTTAGCCGCTCAAAATTTTGCGCCGCCGCCGCGTTTGCCGCGAGCGCCGATTTAATAACCAAAACGTCGCCCTTCAACAGGTGCAGACAAATCGCGGCGACCTTGCCGTCGGCGAGCGCGGCCGCCGATACCATATAGCCGTTGGAGCGGTCGGGCTCGTCTTTTTCGGCGGCGTTCGGCTCCGAATTAATTCTGCTCCAAGCGAGCAGCGCGGTAAGGTAGCCCGCCACGGCGGCGAGTATAACCGACAGCAAAATTCTGAGCGCGATAATTTTTAGGAACAGCCCTATAATAAGGTCGGACAGATAGCCCGTCATAGCCCCCGCCGCGATTCCCAAAATAACGCTCGCCGCGTCGAACGCGCTGACGTTCTTAAAGCGGCCTTTGAGCTTGTCGCCGGCGGCGAGTATAACCGACATAACGGGCTTTGCCGACAAAAACAGAACGAGTCCCGGAACGAGCCCCGACACGGCGTAAAAGACGACCCGCAGTCCGACGTTCTTAACGAGGGTGGGATACCACGCGAACGTCTGCCAAATCGAAACGATCCCGAACGCCGCGCCCGATGCGAAAAGAATGAGCCGCGCCGCCAGGATAAGACCCTTGGGATATTTTTTTTCGTACATTATTCACGACCTCCGAACAGCGCGGAATACTTCCTCGCCGCCTTTTGAATGAAGTACGACAGCATACTGTACCGCTTGGCGATATAGTTGTTGTCGACCATCCTCCTTATATTATACTCCTCTCCGACCAAAATCACAATCTTTTTTGCCCTCGTGATTGCGGTATATAGCAAATTTCGCGTTAAAATCGCGGGATTTCCGCCGCAAACGGGCAAAATAACGGCGTCGAACTCCGAGCCTTGACTTTTATGCACCGTCATAGCGTACGCGAGCGACAGCTGAAAACGCGCGTCGGACGTGTAAACCGCAACCCGTCCGTCCTCGAAGGTAACCTCCGTTTCGCCGTTCTCGCCGCCCAAACCGGTAATGTAGCCTAGGTCGCCGTTAAAAACTCCGCGCCCCGTCTCGAAGAAGTTATGCCCGCGCTTTTCCCATTCGAGGTCGTAATTGTTGACGGTGTGCATCACCCTGTCGCCGCGCCGCAGCCGCTGCTCGCCGCCGCCCGGCGCCGGCCCGGGCCCGCCGTTAAGCTCCTTTTGCATAAGCGCGTTAAGGTTGACCGAGCCCGCCGCGCCGCTTTTTAGCGGGCATAGAATTTGCACGCGCGAAGGGTCGGCGTTAAGGTATTTGGGGATGCGCCTTGCCGCAAGCTCGACGACCGCCGGGGCTATCTCGTCCGCTCCGGAGCGCCTTACAAAAAAGAAGTCCTCGCCGCTCGACGCCAATTCCGGCATACGCCCCTCGTTGACGGCGTGAGCGTTCAGGGTGATAAGACTGCGCTCGCTTTGGCGGTAGATCTGCGTCAGGTTGACGACGCAATCGGGGAAGCTTTTCATAATGTCCGCCAAAACGTTGCCCGCCCCCACCGACGGCAGCTGATCCTTGTCGCCCACCAAAATGAGCTTGGCGCCGTCGCGCACGCGCGAAAGGAGCGCGGACAAAAGATAGACGTCCACCATCGAAACCTCGTCGATTATCACCGCGTCGGCGGTTAACGCCTCACCGCCGCCCTCGCCGCCCTTACCGAGCATTAGCGTGCGGTGAATAGTGGCGGCCTCGACGCCCGTCGCCTCGGATAAGCGCTTTGCGGCGCGGCCCGTGGGCGCCATAAGCGAAAAAGTAAGACCGTGCGTGCCTAAAACCGACAGCACGCACTTTATTATGGTCGTCTTACCCGTGCCGGGGCCGCCCGTTATGACGGTGAGAGCGCCGTTGACCGCCCGCGTAACCGCCTCCCTTTGGGCGGGGTGCAGCTCGATTTTTTCGATCCGCTCGAACTCCCCGATTTCGGAGCCGCTCGCGTAGCTTATGCGGTTCGCGGCGGCGGCAAGCCCGACGAGCCGACCCGCGGAACGGCTTTCGGCGGAGTACGCCGCCGCCGTCATAACGTACTCTTTTTCGCCCGTCCCGTCAAAATCGCAGCGAACGCTCTTTATTTTGCCCGAGGACTCCAACGCCTCCAAACGGCCGTCGGCGGTTTCGGCGTCAAGCTCCAAAAGCGCGGCGGCGTCGGCCGTCAGAACGGAGCGCGGCAGGCAGGTGTTGCCGTTTTTTTCGCCCGAAACGTTCAGCGTGTGAATTATGCCCGCGCTCACCCTAAACGCCCCGTCCTTTTTTATGCCGAGCGCCGCGGCGATGCGGTCGGCCGTAATAAAGCCTATGCCGTCGACCTCCTCGATTAGCAGGTACGGATTCGTTTCGATTACCGCCCGCGTCTTTTCGCCGTATTTTTTGTATATCCTTATGGCCGTCGCCGTCGAAACTCCGTTGCCCGACAAAAATATAACCGCGTCCTTCATCTGCTTTACGGCCGCGTACTCCGCCCCTATCTGCAACGCCTTACTCTTGCTGATTCCCTTAACGCGCGAAAGCATATACGGCGAAAATTCTATCACCTCGAACGTCTTTTCCTTAAAAAGCGCGGCGATCGCGAGCGCGGTTTTCGGCCCCACGCCCTTAATTAGCCCCGACCCCAAATAGCGGATAACGCCGTCTAGCGTGTCCGGCGTTTCGACCTTGACGGCCGCCGCCTTGAACTGCCGCCCGAACTTTTGGTGCGTTACGTATTCGCCCTCGACCGACACCGTTTCGCCCTCCGACACCGGCGGAAAAGCCCCCACGCACGTTACGGCCTCGCCGCCCGCGTCGAGCGTCAATATAGTATACCCGTTTTCCTCGTTCCGGAAACGTATCTCGTCCACACTGCCTTTAATCACCATTTTTCTATAATACCACACAACCGACCGAATAGTCAAATCTAATGACGGCGCTTAGACTCTCTCGGGCAGTCCGTTTTGAAAGAAAACCGCGCGCCGCTTATTCGGCATTTTCCCCGTCGGCTTGTCTGACCATTCCGGCTATTCTACAAAATTCCCCTCAACGGCTCGTCCGGAGTTTTCCATAGAGGAAAATTTTGGGGAATAGCCGAGTGCGGCGGGCAATTCCCCCCTATGGAGTGCCTCGCCTTGTTGACGGGCTTAGCTCGCAAGCTCGCCCGCCCTACAAACGGTTTCACCGTTTGACGGCTCGGTTCGTGGCGGCGAATGCCGACGGGGTGGTCGATTGTTTTTGCAGGCGGTTTGTAAGGGCGATTGATTGCCCGTCGCACGGCGGTTTATATATGTCGCCTACAATGACCCTTACCACCCCGGCACCTACGGTGCCACCCCTCCATAGAGGGGAATTTTGGAAAGCCACCGAGTGCTTATTAATAACTTTTGCCATTTAACAATCTTTCGCTATGACTCCTCCGCCGCACCTACGGGCGCTATCGACGCCACTATTTGCCGCTCCGTTTTTTTTGTCGTAAATTGTAGACAATAGCCGCGAAATATGTTATAATGTGTTAAATATGAGCAAAGCCGTTACAAAAAAATTGCATTTTGCGCTCGCATTTTTGCTCTGTTTGCTCTGCTGTTTGGCGGCGGCGGGGGGTGCGGCTCTTTTTGCGTCCGCCGACTTTGACGCGACGGACTATCCGCGCGGGGACGGACTAAAATACTTTTACTTTACGCAACCAAAGGACATATACGTTTATAACAACAAGCTGTACGTTTTAGATAAAACGGCGGCGACCAACGGCTTAAAAATCAAGGTGTTCCCGAAATTTCCGTCGACAGACGACCGATACGAGCTGAGCGTGGCGGACAATCATATCGACCAAAGCAAGGTCAACGGCGGCGCGCCGTCCTTTCACGTGTACGGCGGAACCGTGTTCACCGTGGCGGCGAATAACTATATTTACGCGTACGAGGACAAAGCCGGCGGGGCGCTTTTGGGAACGTCAGACCCGTTAGTTTATTCGAGCGCGGTGAGCGCCGATACGAGTATGCTGCTCGCGGCGGCGGCGCAAGAGAACGGCGGGGGCTACGTCTTTAACCAAATACGGGCGGTAACGATAACGTCCTCGCCGTCCTACAAGCTTACGGGGCAGCCCGCTCTGAATCTCGGCGATTTGGCGATACCGTCGGCGCAGAGAATAACGGCGGATATAGAGTGCCTTGCGCTAAAAGAATTTAATTCGCCGACCTCTTATACGCTTTTTGCGGCGACAAAGAACTCTAACCAATACAACATACACCGCATAACAAACACAAACGGAGTGGCGACAATCTCTACGGTAAAGCCGCAAATATCCGGCGTTAAAAATATAGTCAAGCTGAACGACAAGGACGGCAAGGGCAGATTTATATGCCTCCAAAACAACAGCGAGCTGACCATATATAAGGAAGCCGACGACGGATCTTATAAGACCGACGAATCCGTATCCGTAACCGGACGAACCTTTATGGCGATGTCGGTTAGCGGCGATTTTGTGTATGTGTTAAACGACGACAATTCCGTTTCGAGATTCGACTTGAATAATTTTAACAAGGAGTCCGAAACGGTGCTTATGGCTTCGGCGGCGAACGCGGACGGCTTTTATAACGACCCTATGGACGTAGTAACCCGAAACGGCAAAATGTACGTCGCCGACTACGGCAATAACCGCGTGGCGACGCACGGCGACGGAGGGTACGGCGAGCTCGTCCCCGCCGCCCGCCCCGTAACGGTAGCCGTGGACGGCTCGGGTAAGACCTACGCGGCCATAAGCGGCAAGGATATTTTTGAATTTGCCGCCGACGGCGACGGAAAATGGCAAAGCGTTTGGACTGTGGATTATACCGTGGAAGACCTTAAAATCGATTCTAAAAACAATTTTTATTTGCTCGCGTCCGACAACAAACTGTATGCTTGCAAGCTGCTGACATTAGAGGACGGGACAAAGCAGTCGGAATTAACTCCCGCCTACGGCGGCGGCGAGGTTTACGCCGTGGATACCAACGTAAGTACGCGGTATACGTACGTACTTGCAAAAACGTATCAAGCGGACGGCGCTACGGTGAAAAA
Source organism: Clostridiales bacterium (assembly GCA_031276725.1). Classification (GTDB taxonomy): domain Bacteria; phylum Bacillota; class Clostridia; order Christensenellales; family Pumilibacteraceae; genus RACS-047. The sequence continues at coordinate 45,540 of JAISMM010000092.1, forward strand.
CAACCGCGAGGTAGTGCGCTTGGACGGCAACGGCGAAGCGAAATATACAAATATAGCGGGCGACGACATAACCGACATAGCCGTCGACGCGGATAACGGAATATACGTGTTAAAGTCGAACAATAACCTTACGCGGTACGACTACGACAAAACCGCCGACAGTTGGAGTTTGTACCAAAACCCCGGCAGCGACGTCGTGGCGGACTGCGCCGAGCTTACAAAAATTACCGTTTCGGCAATCGATAATAAAGCGGTCAAATACCGCGATATTTTGGCGATAGACAATCCGCGCCACGCGGTAAAAATTATAAGCCGCGCAAAATTCGGATTTGACGAAAGCGTTCTGCCGCAAAACAACAAGCCCGACATAGCCGCACAGCCCGACCGCCCCGCCGAATCGGGCGGGATTATAAGAACCGTTATCGGGGACGGCGCGAGGGTGTACTCGATTCCGTCCGAGATTTACGGCGGCATAGACGAGCTTAAAAACGGGCTTAAAGTGATAGTCCCCGACTACGATCCCGATTCGGCGTTTTCGCTGGTGATTGCCGACAACGTTCCGACGGTCGGCGCGGACGGCGGCGGCGGGCTTATAGTCGGCTACGTCAACAACGCGTTCTTGTCCGCTCCTATCGATTACGACAAGCCGCCCGAAGAGTCCTGCGACGCGTGGACGGACGGAACGACGGTTTATAAGTATCCGTCGCGTCAGTCGCCCGCGCTTGCGGACTTCGGCAGCGTAGGCAAGGGCGTTACGTTCGAGTTTTTGGATTTTGTGCATACGACCGTCGACGGCGAAAGAGCCTACGGCTATGTCGACAACTTTCCCGATACCACGGTGTCGCGGTACAGCAAAAGGTGGTACCGCGTCAAGGTCGAAAAGGACGGCGGGGCGGTAGAGGGCTATGTTATGTCGAACACCGTTTCGATATTGGGCGCGAACCCCGACTTTGGCGTGTATCCGCAAAATAACGCCGAGATTATCGCAAAGGACAAAAATTATCCCGACTTGGGCGCGTACATTTATACCCTTAAAGACGGCGCGTTCGACGTCGACAACCGCTACGCTCCCCTGATTGTCGGCACAAAGGTCGAGGTCGCCGAAAGGTTCGACTCGTCGCGCCCCTATACCAAGATTCGCTTTTTGACCCGCTACGGAATGGTCGAGGCTTACGTCGAGACCGCCAACCTGCGCTACTACGGCGTCAACGCCGTTCAGGTAGTCGCCGTCGCCCTAATCACCGTAACCCTGATGCTTATGATCTTTATTTGCGTGCGAATGTATTATGTTCGCCGCCGCAAGCTCCTCGCCGCCGATCGGTGAAAATTTTATGGTTTTTTTATTCTGCCATTACCTGATAATCAAACCACCCCGGCAACTCCGTCGCCGCGAACCGAGCCGCCAAACGGCAAAGCCGTTTGCAGGGCGTGCGAGCTTGCGAGTTAAGCCCGTCAATAAGGCGAGGCGCTCCATAGAGAGGAATTTTGGAGAATGACCGAGTGCGGCGGACAAGTAACCACCCCGGCAACTCCGTCGCCACGAACCGAGCCGTCAAACGGCGAAGCCGTTTGCAGGGCGTGCGAGCTTGCGAGCTAAGCCCGTAAATAAGGCGAGGCGCTCCGTAGAGGGGAATTTTGGGGATATGTCGAGAGCGGCGGACGAGTAACCACCCCGGCAACTCCGTTGCCACCCCTCCCCGGAGGGGAATTTTGGGGAATAGCCGAGTGCGGCGAACAAGCCGTTAAGAAAAATTGTCAAACAGAAAAAGCTATCAATAATCACTCGGCATATCCACAAAATTCCCCTCTATGGAGGGGTGCACCGTAGGTGCGGGGTGGTTAAATCGCTTAGTTTTATCCGCTAAAAAATTCCCCTCTATGGAGTGCCTTGCCCGCGCGGTCGGGTTCCGTTCCGCGGACGCTATCAACGCCGCTGTATTGCCCGCTCGCCGCTATATTGCCCGCTCATAGGATATTAAATTGTCCGCTCATAAGATATTAAACTTTCTTGACATTCGCGTTATTATATGCTATAATGCGCATATGTATCCGTATTTATTCGGCATAGAAAGTCCGTTTTTCGATATGTATACCATATTGATTATAGTCGGAATTTTGGCGGCGGTCGTGCTGTTCAAATTTTTGAACAAGCGCTTTGCCACCGCCGATAAGGTCTATAATTTTTATTCGTTGTTGGGGCTTGTCGCGATAGGCGCGGGGCTTGTTTGCTCGTTCCTGTTTCAGCAAGTCTACAACCTTATCGAGAGCGCAAGGGACGGGACGAAGTACGAGCCGGTCGGCGTAACGTTTTACGGCGGGCTTATCGGCGGCGTTTTGACGTTTATACTCGGCACGCTGTTTTTTGCAAAGCCCGACGTTAAAAAGGAGTTTTGGAGCGTCGCGAACCTTGCCGCCCCCTGCATCGTAATCGGTCACGCGTTCGGCCGCTACGGCTGCTACTGCGCGGGCTGCTGCTACGGCAAGCCCGTCGCCGCAAACCACTTCGGCATAGCGTTCCCGCAGGCGGGACGGCGCGTTATTCCCACAAACCTCTACGAGGCGCTTTTTTTGACCGCGCTCGCCGCCGCTATGCTGATTCTGCTGCTCCGCTCCAAAAAAACCGACCCGCAGCTCCTTGTTTACGCCTTCGCTTACGCTATTTTCCGCTTTATCATCGAATTTTACCGCGGCGACGACCGCGGCGTACTTATACCCGGTTTGTCCCCCTCGCAATGGTGGTCGATCGCCATATTCCTTACCGCCTCCGCCCTGGCGTTTTATGTGTATTACTTAAAGCGCGTCCCTTTTTCGGGGCGCGCAGACCGCCCGAATTCCCCATGATAAGTTTTTCGGCGGTTCGTTACACTATTTTCGCGCCGTGGACAATACGGCATAAAATAACCCGGTTTTTACTTTCGTCAATTTTGTAATGCGCGACATAGTTTTCTATAATTAATTTTCTGTATTTTCCGATGTCCGCGCCTTGTTGCGGAAACTCCGACAGCCCGCCTAAACGTTTTTTAATTAGGCTAGTAAACTCAACCGCCTTAACCGGATTGTCGGCGGCGATATAATCGAATATATTTAGCAAATCCGCGTCAAAACGCGCGGTGCCGACTACCGAAAACTTTTTCACGCTAAACCGGAATCCTTTAACGCCCGCACTTTTTCGTCCAGCTTGGCAAAAAGAACTTCAATAGGTTGTACCCGACCGTTGATTATATCGTCCTCGGCTTCGGCTAGCTTTACGGCTAAATCGAGCTTGCTCAGTCGTTCATACTCTTGACGGTTTAATATTACGGCGTTATCTAAAAAGATAGGTTCTCGCAATTCTTTAATTTCGTTCGCTTCCATACGACCTCCCGATAGCTATTATATCACATTTTCCGCTTTTGTCAAAGGTTTTTTGTAGCTCTATATATAAACTTGACTGCGGGCTAAACGCGAGGGCGATAATCACTCCGGCAAGCGCATTCGCCGCCGTTTACCCCGCAGAAAGCTCCGGACAAGTGGGGGCGGCTTAAAGCCGGCTAAACTTGTCCGTAGCTTTACCTACGCATATGTTCGTAGACGGAACCTTGCCGGACAAAATGTCGGGCAAATCGTATTTTGCCGAGGCGATGATTACGCGGGTGCCGGCGCGGACGCACGGCTTAATGTATTCGAGCTTTGCCGCGGCGCCGTTCGCGCCCTTGCGCGAGGCCCCGGCGCAGAGCTTTTTAACGTTGTCGACGTTGGCTATAACTTCGTCGGCGTCCGCGCCGCCTATCGACGTTATAAGGCTTTGGGGGTCGGATAAATCGCGGTAAATCCCCTCTAATTCCGTCAAAATGACGAGCGTCTTCGCGTTGACAAGGCAGGCTATTTGAGCGGCGGTTTCGTCGTTGTCGACAAGCTCGACCGCGCGGCCCGTCGCGGTCAAAAGCTCGCGAATCTCCATTTTGCGGTTTTCCTCGCAGCTTACGGCGTCGTTATAATTGATGATCGGAATGCAGCTTTGTGCCGCCGCCCTAAGCAACAAATTCTTGATATGCGCCCGCTTTTGCGCGTCGTTGAAGTGCTGATGCTCCACAAGCACCTGCCGCACGCCGTAGCGCGCGTCGATAAAATTGCGGTACGTCTGCATAAGTATCGCCTGACCCTGGGCGGCGTAGTCCGTTTTAACGTCGTCCGACTCGCCGTTAAGCTCCGACCCGAACCGCTTTAAGTAGTCGAGCCGCCCGATCTCGGTCGCGCCCGACGACACCCAAAGCATACCCGGCCGCAGCGAGCGCGATATTCTTGCAAACTTATTGTAATCGATATCGTTGCCCTCTCTGTCGACGAGCGCTGTCGAACCGATTTTTCCTACTATTTCTATTCCGAATGTCATAACCTCTCCGAAGTTGTTATTTGAACATATTTTCATCTGAACATACATAGTATACTCCCGCGCGAAAAATAAGTCAAGTTAATTTTCCTTGACTTAACGCGACTGTTATACTATAATGTAAAGTATTATGAAATATTACCGTTCACTGCGCGAGGCGTTCCCCATATGCGACGCGATAGGGAGTCCCGTCAGACTTGAATTATTGGAGCTTATAGCGGACAGGCGCGTCGCGAACCTCGACACGCTTGCAAAGAGTCTGCATTTAAGCAACGGCGCGCTCACAAAGCATATCGCCAAGCTCGAAGAGGCGGGGCTTGTGCGCGTAACGCGTACAAAGGGTAAGCGCGGCTTTCAAAAGCTGTGCTCCGTCGCGCAGGACAAGCTGATAATCGATATAGCCGCCAATATCGAGACCGACTCGGCAAGGAGCTTCGAGATTCCGCTCGGGCTTTACTCCGATTTTACGATTGCGGGCTCGTGCGGGATAGTGTCGGCGGCAAACTATATCGGCGCGAGGAACGAAAAATCCTCGTTCCTGTCCGCCGCCCGCGCCGACGCCGCCGCCCTATGGTTCGAAAAAGGCAAGCTGACCTATATGCTGCCGCCGCTCCCGAAAGCCGACAAAATCAGCGAGCTACGGTTCACATTCGAGATTTCACCCGACATTATAGGACGGCGGCCCGACAAAACGGGCGACGTTTACTTTCGGCTAGATTCCGATTTTTTGGGCAAAGCCGAAATTTCCGCGCCCCCATCGGAGCGGCGCGGCTTTTTGACTCCCGCGTGGTACGACTCGGTTCTGCCCCAATACGGCACCCTTAAAACCCTGCGCGTAACCCGCAAATGCACCTTTTTGGACGGCGAACGCATCTCCTCCGCCGCCCTCGCCGCCGCCCGCCCCGCCCGCCTTACCATCGGCTCCGACTCCGGTTTTATGCTGTTCGGCAAAAACTTCGGCGACTATAATTTCGGCATTATGTACTCGGCGGAATACGATTAAAAACGCCTCGCGGCGTTTTTCCCGGCCACACGCGGGACGGGTCTATACGACTCCGCGCTTGCCTTTCCCGTCCCGTCCGGACTCCTAATAAAAAACAATATTTTTGCGGCTGTTACAAATTAATTAAACCACCCCGCCGCTAACGCGCCACGAACCGAGCCGGCAAACGGCGTAGCCGTTTGTAGGGCGTGCGAGCTTG
>JAISMM010000026.1 GCA_031276725.1 Clostridiales bacterium
AACTTGAACATATCCGCCCGCGCTTTACTCGATTTCCTCGCCGGGGTAAAGGGGGAAGGCGGCGCAAAGGGCTTCGACCTCGGCGCGAACAGAGGGAACGGCGGCGGCTTTTTGCTTGATTACGCGCGTTATAAGGTCGGCGATTTTGAGCATTTGGGGTTCCCTCATTCCGCGCGTGGTTACGACGGGCGTACCGAGGCGGATGCCGCTTGTGATAAAGTGCGATTGCGGGTCGTTGGGGATGGCGTTTTTGTTGACGGTTATGCGGCACTCGTCGAGGAGCTGCTCGATTTCCTTGCCCGTGGTATTAAAGCCCGTCAGCTTGACGAGCATTAAATGGTTGTCGGTGCCGTTAGAAACAAGCCCGATTCCGTTTTTTGTAAGCGCGTCCGCGAGCGTTTTGGCGTTAGACAGAACCTGCTTTTGATACGTCTTAAATTCCGGCGCGGCGGCCTCCTTGAAGGCGACGGCTTTTGCGGCGATAATGTGCATAAGCGGGCCGCCCTGCGTGCCGGGAAAAACCGCCTTGTTGATTTTTTGGGCGATTTCGGGGTCGTTGGTCAATATAAGCCCGCCGCGGGGGCCGCGAAGGGTCTTGTGCGTGGTGGTGGTAACGACGTGCGCGTAGGGAACGGGGCTGGGGTGAAGCCCCGCGACGACGAGCCCCGCGATATGGGCGATATCCACGATAAAGTACGCGCCGACCTTGTCGGCTATATCGCGGAAACGCTTAAAGTCGATTATGCGCGAATAGGCGCTCGCGCCCGCGATAATCATTTTGGGCTTGTTTTCGAGCGCGAGTTTTTCGAGCTCGTCGTAGTCGATCGTTTCGGTCGTATCCGAAACGCCGTAGGGAACGATTTTGTAGTTCTTGCCCGAAAAGTTGACGGGGCTGCCGTGCGTAAGGTGGCCGCCGTGCGCGAGATTCATTCCCAACACGGTATCGCCCACGTTTATGAGCGCGAAAAACGCCGCCAAATTGGCGTTCGCGCCGCTGTGGGGCTGGACGTTGGCGAATTCGCAATCGAACAGCTTTTTAGCGCGTTCGATCGCCAAATTCTCCACCTCGTCGACGTACGTACAGCCGCCGTAGTAGCGCTTTGCGGGCAGGCCCTCGGCGTACTTGTTGGTAAGGTGCGACCCCGCCGCCGCCATAACGGCGGGCGAAACAAAGTTTTCGCTGGCGATAAGCTCGATATTGTCGCGCTGGCGTTTAAGCTCGCGCTTTAAGCTCGCCGCCACCTCGGGGTCCGTTTGCGCTATCAGTTTTAGGTCAATCATAGTATATATTCTCCTGTAAATTATTTGTCATTTTTTATTGAAATCTTGAAACGGACAAGAGCGGTGTCGCAGACGTATGCAAGAGGCGCCGAACCGCCGACGGGCGCGTAACCGAAGCGGGATGCAAACCCAAGGCCGCTATCGACGTCGTTCTTTGTCCGCTCCCGAGAGTATGCCCGTAACGACCGGCATATAACGGCGGTCGCGCCGTATAAAGGAGTCCGCGATTACGGCGCCGGTAAAGCCGAAAGCGGCGAAGCCGAACCCTAAAAGTATCATAAGGAGTTCGCCCGAAAGAATTTTGCCGACCAAAAGCCCGACTAAAAAACATGCGAGCGGCACGGCGAACAGGAGTACGGGCGCCCACGCGTAGACGCTTTGCGGCATCTCGACGATCACGGTGTCGTCGGGCTTGCAGTCGGCGTCCATAAGGGCGGGCATCGTAATTTTGCCGCTATCGCCGAACGCGCACGCGTTGCACTCGCCGCACCTGTACGAGCGGTTAAGCTCGATATACGCGCGGCCGTCCTTAACTTTTTTTACGAGCGCCGTTTCGGTCATTTAAGTCCCCCGCTCCCCGGTTTTTATGCGGAGCTCCCTAAGCTGTTTTTCGTCCACGGGCGCGGGCGCCTGCGTCATAAGGTCGGACGCGTTTTGGACTTTGGGGAACGCGATTACGTCCTTAATATTGTCCGTGTCGGTGAGGAGCATAACAAGGCGGTCGAGTCCGAACGCAAGTCCGCCGTGCGGCGGCGCGCCGTAATTGAACGCGTTGATAAAGAAACCGAAACGCTCCTCGACCTGCTTGTCCGAAAAGCCGAGCGCGTTAAAGACCTTTTTTTGAAGCCCGCGCGAATGAATTCTTATACTGCCGCCGCCCGCCTCCTGACCGTTGATGACAAAGTCGTACGCCTTTGAGCGAACGGGGGCAAGCTCGCCCGATTCGAGGAGCGGTATATCCTCGTTTTTGGGCGCCGTGAACGGATGATGAACGGCGACAAACCGCTTTTCCTCCTGACTGTACTCGAACAGCGGAAAGTCGGTTACCCACAGCATATCGGTTTTGTCGCGGTCGATAAGCCCGCCTAATTCGCCCAAATGCAGTCTTAGCGCCCCGAGCGAGGCGAAAACCACGTCGTTTTTGTCGGCGCAAAAGAACAGAACGTCGCCCGTTTCGGCGTTCGCCCGCTTCAAAATCGCGTCCACCGTTTGGGGGGTCATAAACTTTGTTATGACGGATTGAACGCCGTCGTCCTTCATGGCGATCCACGCTAAGCCCTTTGCGCGGTACGTCCTTACAAAGTCGGTCAAAGCGTCTATATCGCGGCGCGAAAGTATCGGGTTGTCGGACTTGCCGAAGCCCTTCGCGTTAATCAGCCGCACGCTGCCGCCGTTTTTGACAGCGCCCTCGAACACCTGAAAGCCGCAGGACGTCGCTATATCGGATATGTCGCAAAGCTCTAACCCAAAGCGCGTGTCGGGCTTATCGGAGCCGAATCTGTTCATCGCCTCGGCGTAGGTGAAGCGGCGGATTTTTTTTGGAACGCTCTCGCCCTTGACCGCCTTATAGATTTTGGCTATAAGCCCTTCGGCGACGCTCATAACGTCCGATTCGTCCTCGACGAACGACATTTCCAAATCGATTTGCGTGAATTCCGGCTGGCGGTTGGCGCGCAAATCCTCGTCGCGGAAGCACCGCGCAATCTGATAATAGCGGTCGAAGCCGCTTATCATAAGAATCTGCTTGTAAAGCTGCGGCGACTGCGGCAGAGCGTAAAAGCTCCCCTCGTGGACGCGCGACGGCACAAGATAGTCCCGCGCCCCCTCGGGCGTGGACTTACCCAAAAACGGCGTTTCGATCTCTAAAAAGCCCTCGTCCGAAAGGTAGTCGCGCGCCGCCTTTGTAACGTTGTGGCGAACCGCGACGCGCTCCTGCAAGTAGGGAGTGCGCAAATCTAGGTAGCGGTACTTTAATTTGACCGCCTCGTTGACGGACGCGCTGTCGTCGAGGGCAAACGGCGGCGTGTCGGACTCGGCGAGAATTTTAAGGGTCGTTCCCAAAAGCTCCACCGAACCGGTTTTTAGCTTTGGATTGACGGTGTCGGGACTGCGGCTGCGCAAAACTCCCTTTACCGCAAGAACGTATTCGCTCCGGATATTTTCCGCCTTGGCAAAGTCCGCGCCGGATTTTGACGCGTCGAAAACTATTTGCAGCAGCCCGCTGCGGTCGCGCAAATCGATAAAAATCAAACCGCCGAAGTCGCGCCTTTTAGCCGCCCACCCGGTAACAGTGATTTGCTTACCTATCATTTTTTCGGTCACCTCGGCGCAATAAATATCGCGCTTTAAGCCGTCCATAAATTCAGCCATAACTATTTTTTCTCCTTAACGTCCCTATCGATTAACCGCACGCGGCAAAAATCGGCCATAACCGCCGCGTCGAGCTTGACGGACACCGATTCGCCGCCCGCCATATTCTTTACCGCCGCCGTCCCCGACGCGATTTCGTCCGCGCCTATTACGACCGCGTAACGCGCCCCTGTTTTGTCGGCGAATTTTAACTGTGCTTTCAGGCTCCTTTCCATAAAATCGGTTTCGGCGCGTACGCCCGCACGGCGCAATTCGTTCGCGAGCCGAAAGCATTCGGCGGCAAACTCGGGCGATTGCGGCGCGATATAAACTTCAAGCGCGCTATCGCCGCTCCGTCGCCCGAACGACGCGCCCGCCGCGTCCATAAGCCCGATAAGGCGTTCTAAGCCCATACCGAACCCCACGCACGGCGTGGGCTTGCCGCCCGCCGACCCGACCATATTGTCGTAACGGCCGCCGCCGCAAACCGTGCCCTGCGCCCCCGCAAGCTCCGTGGTAAACTCGAACACCGTTCTTGTGTAGTAATCGAGTCCGCGCACGATACCGGCGTCGATTTCGTACTCGATATTGATTTTTTTAAGCGCCGACGTAAGTTTTTCGGTGTGCGACTTGCAGTCGGGGCAAACATAGTCGCTTATGCGCGGCGCGTTTTTCATTATAGCCTTGCAAGTTTCGACCTTGCAGTCGAGCGTCCTAAGAGGATTGACGGCGGCGCGGGTTTGGCAGTCGGGGCAAAGCTTGTCGCCGTGCCGCCCCAAAAATTCCCTCAGCGCCGCCGAATAAAGCGGACGGCAATCGGGACAGCCGATATTGTTAAGCCGCAACGTCAAGCCCCCGACGCCGCATTCGTCCAAAATACCGGCGGCGAGCGATATGACCTCGGCGTCCATAAGGGGCGAGGGCGAGCCGTAAACCTCGACGCCGAATTGATGATGCTCCCGAAGCCGCCCCGCCTGCGGCCGCTCGTAGCGGAACACGGGCGTTATATAGTACATTTTTAGCGGCAGACTCTCCGATTCGAGCGAATTTTCGATATAGCTACGGGCGACCGGGGCGGTTCCCTCGGGCTTTAACGTGATACTGCGCCCGCCCTTGTCGGTGAACGTGTACATTTCCTTGGACACGACGTCCGTCCCCTCGCCGATAGAACGCAAAAACAGCTCCGTATGCTCGAATACGGGCGTACGGATTTCGCGCGCGCCGTAGAGCGCGGCCGTGTTTGCCGCCAAACTCTCGACGTAGCGCCACTTATAGCTTTGCGAGGGCAGAACGTCCCTTGTTCCTTTGGGAATGCTTATCATATTACAGAATATACTTTTTAAGATTGTGCGTCTTTACGCGCTTGGAAAGGTGTTCTAAAACGTAGGGCTTGTCGATAGTAACCTCGATAAGAGGATGCTCGCCGCTGGCGTTAAAGCTCAAATCCTCCAAAAGTCCCTCCATAATGGTGTGAAGCCGGCGCGCCCCTATATTCTCGCTCGTTTCGTTTTCGTCGACGGCTATGCGCGATATTTGCTCGATAGCGTCGTCGGTGAAGTCGATTTTGACCTTATCGACCTCTAAAAGCGCGCGGTATTGGCGCGTGAGCGCGTTTTGCGGAACCGTCAAAATGCTTATAAAGTCTTGCAGGCTAAGGCTCGACAGCTCCACCAAAACGGGGAAACGCCCTTGCAGCTCCGGTATAAGGTCGCTGACGTTGCTAAGGTGGAACGCGCCCGAGGCGATAAACAGAATATAGTCCGTTTTAATGGCGCCGTACTTTGTCATAACGGTACAGCCCTCCACGATGGGCAGAATATCGCGCTGAACGCCCTCGCGCGATACGTCCGGCCCCGAGCTGTTGCCGCCGCGCCCCGCGATTTTATCGATTTCGTCTATAAAAATTATTCCGTCCTGCTCGGCGCGTTTTATGCCCTCGGAGTGTATGCCGTCGTGATCGATATACTTTTCGCTCTCCTCCAAGATGAGCGCCTTCATAGCCTCCTTGACCGTCAGCTTGCGGCGCTTCTTTTTTTTCGGCATAAGGTCGCCCAAAAGATTGCCGATATTGATTTCGGCGCCCATACCCGGCATAATCTCCATAGGTCTTGGAACGTCGACGATTTCGATTTCCAAAATATGGCCGTCTAAGCGCCCCGAACGCACCTCCGTAAGAAGCTGCTCGCGCAAAACCGCCTCGGGAGAGTCGGACTTTTGCTTTTTGCGCGAATCGTAAAGCGCGGCGACAATCTTTTTTTCGGCGGCGGCGCGGGCTTTTTCCTCGACCTCGGCGAGCTTTTCCTCCTTGACGAGGCGCACCGCCGTTTCGGCAAGGTCGCGTACCATCGACTCGACGTCGCGCCCCACGTAGCCCACCTCGGTGAACTTTGTCGCCTCGACCTTAATAAACGGCGCGCGCACAATCTTAGCAAGGCGGCGGGCGATTTCGGTTTTACCCACGCCCGTGGGGCCCTTCATAATAATATTCTTGGGCGTAATCTCCTCTTTTAGCGCGTCGGGCAAAAGACCGCGGCGGTAGCGGTTGCGCAAAGCGACCGCGACGGCCTTTTTGGCCTCGGTCTGCCCGATGATATACTTATCTAATTCCAAAACGATTTGTTTGGGTGAAAGCTCCATTTTTATATCTCCTCTACCGTAATGTTGCCGTTTGTGAACACGCAAATATCGGACGCGATTTTCATAGCCGAAAGCGCTATCTCGCGTGCGCTCATTTTTGTGTTTTCGCTTAAAGCCCGCGCGGCGGCCAGCGCGTAATTGCCGCCGCTCCCGATGGCGCAAATGCCGTTTTCGGGTTCGATGACGTCGCCTATTCCGCTCAAAATAAGAAGGTCGGATTCGTCCGCCACTATCATCATAGCCTCCAACTGCCTTAGCACCTTGTCGCCGCGCCAAAGCTGCGCAAGCTCGACGGCGCTGCGCATAAGGTTGCCGCTGTACTTGCTGAGCATAGCCTCGAAACGCTCGCTTAGCGTGAACGCGTCGGCGACCGAGCCCGCGAACCCTATAACCACCTTGTCGTTATAGAGCCTGCGCACCTTGACGGCGTTGCCTTTAAGAATGACGCTTTGCCCGCCCGTAACCTGACCGTCGCCCGCGATCACCGTTTTGCCGTCCTTCTTGACGGCGACGATAGTAGTTCCTCGTAAATCCATTTCTTTCTCCTAAACAATTTATTTGTTTTATCCGGTTTTTTTGTTTTTGACACGTCGGGGGGGAGCTCCGCGCGGAGCCGCTCCCTGCATAAATTATACAATATTTTGCGCCTCAATGCAAACGAATTGCAACGCCCGAACGCCGTAAAGACGTTTTTTTTCGCGTTTATCGCGGATATTAGCGTCTAGCGGCGGTAATAACCCGAAATTGGCGCTCATCGGCTGAAAATTCGGGTTGGGGGCGGCAAGATAGCGCGAGAGCGCCCCGAGCATACTTTGCGGCGGAAAAACGACCGCTTGACCGCCCTTTGTACGCCGCGCGGCGTTTATGCCCGCCGCTAAGCCCGCCGCTATACTCTCCGCATAGCCCTCGACGCCGCTAAGCTGCCCCGCTATAAAAACGTTCGGAAATTTTTTGAGCGAAAAGTCCGCGTTAAGAGCCTTCGGCGCGTCGATAAACGAATTGCGGTGCATTACTCCAAAACGCAAAAACTCCGCGTTTTTGAGGGCGGGAATCATCGAAAACACGCGCCGTTGCTCGCCGAATTTAAGGTTAGTCTGAAAGCCCACAAGATTGTACATAGTGCCCTCGGCGTTTTCCTTCCTTAACTGCACGACGGCGTAGGGCCGCTTACCCGTTTTAGGGTCGGTAAGTCCCACCGGTTTTAAGGGGCCGAAACGGAGCGTATCGCGCCCGCGCGCCGCCATAACCTCGACCGGCATACACCCCTCGAAAACGTCCGCCCCCTCGAAATCCCTTAGTATAACGCGCTCCGCCGCCGTCAATTCCTCCACAAAGCGAACGTATTCGTCCTCCGACAACGGACAGTTCAAATAGTCGCCCTCTCCCCCGCCCTTGCCGTAGCGGTCGGCGGCGAACGCGAAATCCGTATCGATGCTTTCGGCGCTTACAATCGGCGCGGCGGCGTCGTAAAAGTGCAAAAGTCCGCCCGTAAGCTCCGCGATTTTGTCGTTTAATAATCCCACGGTCAGCGGCCCGGTCGCGATAACCGTTATTTTGCCGGGGTCGAAATCCGTTACTAAGCCGCGCCTTACCGTTATGTTTTTGTACGATTCGATCGCGTTCGTTACGGCGGCGGAAAACTTTTCGCGGTCGACCGCAAGCGCTCCGCCCGAGGGTATCGCGCAGGCGTCGGCGCATTCTATAACCGCGCTTTTTAGGGCGCGCAGCTCCTCTTTAAGGAGTCCGCACGCCGACGTAACGTCGTTACTTTTTAGCGAGTTCGAGCAAACGAGTTCGCACAGCGAGTCCGAAACATGCGCGGGGCTTTTTATGCCGGGCTTGCACTCGAACAGATTCACGGCGATTCCGCGCCGCGAAATTTGCAGCGCCGCCTCGCACCCCGCAAGGCCGCCGCCTATAACGTCGACCGTTTCCGTCATTCGGCTTGCCCGTCGACTTTTTGCTTGTACTTGCAGCCCTTAGCCCCGCAAACGATATACTTGCCGTCGCTGTACTCCTTTTGCAACAGGTAGCCGCCGCACTCGGGGCATTTGCCCTCGGCAAGCGGCGCACTGGACGTAAAGCTACATTCGGGATAGCCCGTGCAGCCGTAGAAGGTCGACCGCCTTGTAACTATCTGCTTTGTGGGCTTGCCGCAGAGCGGGCAGGGCAGAAGCTCGACGGCGGGTTTTGTAGAGGCGATATTTTTGACGTTCTTGCATTCGGGGTAACCGGGGCAAGCCAAAAACTCGCCGAAGCGCCCGCGCTTTACGACCATTTTGCGCCCGCACTTTTCGCAAACCACGTCCGACTCCACCGCCGCGGACTCCGAGCGCGGAACGGGCTCGCCCGTTTCGGGGTTAAGCTCCATAGTGTTTTTGCAGCGCGGGTAGGACGGGCAAGCCAAAAACTTTCCGAACCGGCCCGACTTTATGACCATTTTTTCGCCGCACTTTTCGCAAACGTAATCGGTTTGAATATCCGGCTCCTTTAACGAAAACGCGTCGCCTAACGCCGCGGTTATTTTTTCCTCGAAGCCATCGTAAAAGTCCGAAACGACGTTTTGCCACACTACGCCGCCGTCCTCGATTTTGTCGAGGTTCTCCTCCATTTTGGCGGTAAACTCCACGCTCATAACGTCGGGGAAGTATTTTACGAGCATATCCGTAACCTCCTCCCCAAGAGGGGTAGGCACTATAAAGCGGCCGTCCTTTGCGGTGTACTCGCGGGCGAACAACAGCGTTACGGTGGGCGTGTAGGTGGCGGGGCGGCCGATGCCCTTTTCCTCCATCGTTTTTACAAGGCTCGCCTCGGTGTAGCGCGCGGGCGGCTTTGTGAACTTTTGCTCGTACTTATACTCCGCAAAGTTAAGTATCTCGCCTTCGGTAAGGTCGGGGAGCTTTGCGGACGTTTCGTCGGAGTCGTCCTTGTTTTCGTCGGTAAACGCGCTGTAAACGGCGGTGTAGCCCGCGAACAGCGGCGTTTTGCCCGTAACCTTAAAGCCGTACGCCCCCGCGGAAATATCGACCGACAGCGAATTATAAGTGGCGTCCGACATTTGGCTAGCCAAAAACCGCTCGTAGATTAGCTTGTACAAGCGGTAATGGTACTTGTTGATTTTGTCTTTAAGGCTGTCGGGCGTGCGCTCGATCGATATGGGGCGGATAGCCTCGTGCGCGTCCTGCGCGCCCTTCTTGGACGAATAAATATTCGGCTTTGCGGGGACGTAATCGGCGCCGTATTTTTCGGCTATATAGGCGCGCGCGGCGGCCGTCGCGTCGGGCGAAACGCGCGTGGAGTCGGTGCGGATATACGTTACGAGCGCGACCTTGCCCTCGCCCGGAATGTCGACGCCCTCGTAAAGACTTTGGGCGGCGGACGAGGTTTGCTTTAAGCTCATCCCAAGCTTGTTGAGCGCGTCCTGCTGCATAGAACTCGTTATAAACGGCGCGGACGGCCGCGAACGCGTAACCGTTCTTTTAACGGCGTCCACGCGGTAGGTCTTGCCGTCCAGCTCCGACTTTACCGTTTCGACGTCGTTTTCGCAGGTCAATTTCAGCTTTTCGCCGCCCTTCGAGGCGAGCGCCGCCTTGACGCGCCCCGCGTCGCCGGCCTTGTCTAAAATCGAGAAAAACGGCCAATATTCCTCGGGCTTAAAGCCGCGGATTTCGCGCTCGCGCTCGACTATAAGCCGCAGGGTTACGGACTGGACGCGCCCGGCGGACAGCTTGTTGCGGATTTTTTTGCACAGCACGGGCGATAGCTTGTAGCCCACAAGGCGGTCGAGGACGCGCCGGGCTTGCTGGGCGTCGACCAAATCTATGTCGATGGCGCGGGGGTTTTCGAGCGCGTTTTGAACGGCCTTTTTGCTTATTTCGTTAAAGACGATTCGTATATTGTCGGCGGCGGACAGCCCCAAAATATTCGCGACGTGCCACGATATGGCCTCGCCCTCGCGGTCGGGGTCGGTCGCCAACAGAACGGAGTCGGCGCCCGCCGCCGCCTTTTTGAGGCCCTCGACGATGTCCTTTTTGTCCTCCATAATAACGTACTTCGGCTCAAAATTATTCTTGACGTTCACCGCCAGGGTTTTAGTCGGCAGGTCGCGGATATGCCCCTTTGTGGCAAACACCCTGTACCCCTGCCCGAGGTACTTTTCGACCGTCTCTTTTTTACCGATACCTTCGATTATAACCAGCTTCAATTTCTTCTCTCCAATGCGTAGGTGTTATTTCTTAAACGCGTTACGGCGTCCTTCATCTCTAACGAAAACAGTATTCCGAGTACTTCCTTGTACGAAAACCCGCTGCTTTCGACGAGCGCGTCGACGCTCAATTCTTCGTTCTGTAATAGATTATATATCTTTTCCTCGTAAATGTCTAGCGCAAGAGGCTTGTTTGCGGGTAAAATTTTCGCGGCTTGCAGATTCAGAAACGCCAAAACGTCCTTAACGCACGTAACGGGGCGCGCTCCGTTCTTTAACAAGTCGTTCGTCCCCTCCGATTTGGGGCTTGTGACGTTGCCGGGAACGGCGAACAGCTCGCGGTTTTGCTCGACGGCGCGGTCGGCGGTTATGAGCGCCCCGCTTTTTTTTGCCGCCTCGACTATTATAACGGCGCTCGACAGCCCCGATATTATTCTGTTGCGCTCGGGGAACGTGTATTTGCCCGCGTCGACCGTTACAAAGTACTCCGACACCGCGAGGCCGCACTCGGCGATTTTGTTAAAGAGCGCGGTATTCGACGCCGGCGTGGGCTTACCTAACCCGCTCCCCAGCACCGCGATAGTTTTGCCGCCCGACTCTAACGCCGCCGTGTGGGCGTAAGCGTCGATGCCCGTCGCCATACCGCTTACGACCGTTACCGAGTAGCCGCACATATCGGCGGCGAGCCGGTGCGCCATCTCCTTGCCGTAGACGCTCGAATGGCGCGTGCCGACTACGGCGACGCAAACGGTATCGAGCAGCGTTATGTCGCCCTTATAGTAAAGAACGGGCGGCGGACATACCGGGGCTTGGTTCAGCCGCTCGGGGTAACGCTTGTCCGCGAGCGTCAAAATATTTGCGCCGCACTTATAAACCTTGTCGAGCATCCGCTCCAAGCAGTCGGGCGAACGGTAATCGAGCAGCCTTTTATGCGCCGCCGCGCCGACGGCGTCCGCAAGCGCGGAATCGGATTTTACGCGGTCGTAAAGCTCCGCCGGCGAATAATTTTCGAGCAACTTATTGAGCTTCTGCGCGTTCAACGCCGACAGCGAAAGCCAAAAATATAACAAATCGTCAGTTAAAGCCGCCGTCAACGCCAAAAGCTCCTGTCAAGACTCCGATAGCTTATCGCCTCGGACAAATGCTCGAAACCGATATCCGGCTCGCCCGCTATGTCGGCTATCGTCCGCGCCACCTTCAAAATACGCGAATGCGCCCGCGCCGACAGCCCGAGCTTTTCGAACGCCCGACGCAAAGCGTCCTCGCCGCGGGAATCCAAAGCGCACCAATCGCGCAAATCCTTGGAATTCATTCCGGCGTTGCACGTAATGTTGCGGTTCGCAAAGCGCTCCTGCTGAATTTTACGCGCGGCGTTCACCCGTTCCTTGATTTTTGCCGACGGTTCCGCCTCGCTCTTGTCCGCAAGCTCGCCGTAGGTAACGCCGTCGACCTCGATATGTAAATCTATGCGGTCTAAAAGCGGCCCCGA
This sequence comes from Clostridiales bacterium, assembly GCA_031276725.1. Classification (GTDB taxonomy): domain Bacteria; phylum Bacillota; class Clostridia; order Christensenellales; family Pumilibacteraceae; genus RACS-047. The sequence goes on from JAISMM010000026.1 coordinate 11,961, forward strand.
AATCCTTGAAAGATACTTCGTTATCTGCGCGGGCGTGCAGACGCATTCCTTGGTCTTCGACCCGAAATTGCCGCACGGGCAGGGGTTCATACTTGCCACCAGCATAAACGCGGCGGGGTACTCGACGCTCCGAGCCGCCCGCGAAATCGTTATAACGCCGTCCTCTAACGGCTGGCGCAGAACCTCTAAGCACGAACGCGAATACTCGGGAAGCTCGTCCAAAAACAGTACGCCGTTATGGGCGAGCGAAACGTTACCCGGCTTGGCGTTTACGCCGCCGCCCGTCATCGAAATCGCGCTCGACGTGTGGTGCGGAGTCCTGAAAGGCCGCGCGGCGACTATGCCCTCGCGCGTGTTTAAGGCGCCGGCCACGGAATGAATTTTTGTCGTTTCCAAAATTTCACGCGCCGTCATATCGGGCAAAATCGACGGCAAACATTTTGCGAGCATAGTCTTGCCGCCCCCTGGCGGCCCTATAAGCAAAATGTTGTGACCGCCCGCCGCCGCGACCTCCATCGCGCGTTTAGCGAAGCCCTGACCGCGCACGTACTTAAAATCCTCGCCGTAGTCGGCCTGCGAGGCCAGCCTTGAAAAGTCCTTGGGCTTAACGGGCGTAAAGCCGCCGCCGTCGTTAAGAAACTCCGCGACGGCGCGAAGACTCCCGAGGGCATAGACCTCTAAGCCGTCCACGCACGACGCCTCGTTCTCGTTCGACTTCGGCACGACTATGCGCCCGCAGCCGTTTTCGCGCGCCCAAATAAGCATCGGTAAAAGCCCGCGGATGTGGCGCAGGCGGCCGTCGAGCGACAGCTCGCCCAAAAACGCCGTGTCCCTCGTGAGCGCGGGGTCAAGCTGATTGCTCGACGCCAAAACGCCCACGGCTATCGGCAAATCGTAAAACGAGCCCTCCTTTTTGGTGTCGGCGGGCGCAAGATTAATCGTCATTTTTTTATGCGGAAAATCGAACCCGCCGTTTTTTATAGCGCTCCTCACCCGCTCGCGCGATTCCTTGATCGCCGCGTCGGGAAGCCCTACCATCTCGATCGACGGCAAACCCGCGCCCGTATCGATTTCGATATACACGCCGTAGCCGATTATGCCGTTTAGCCCGAAGCTGTTTATTTTTGAAAACATCGGTTCTCCTTTGTTTTGATAGGTGAGCGGTACATAGCGGCGTTCCTCAAATTCCCCTCCATAGATGGGAATTTTGAACGGTCGGGCAAGCGGGCAATGAGGGGCAGTTGCCCGTCCGCCGCCGAAGGGCGCATATTTAGCACGTGCGCAACCAAAGCGTCGGGGCTAGCGCAGCCCGTATAGGCGCCCCTATTTGCCCGCGCTATCGGGAAAAGAAGTTTTTGAGGGCGTCGGCCAACGACGTCGATTCCGCACTCTTAAACAGCTTGCGGCGGTTACTCATCGAAAGATCTAAGAGTATCAGCATGGCGTAAGCGAGTGCGGATATTACTATCAGGGACGCGATTACCGACACGGCAAGACCGCCGTCCGCGTTCAGCAGCTCCTTGCCGGTATAGGCGGCGTTCGCCGACGACAAATCGTAGTCCGACGCGTTGCCGAGGTGGCCCGCCGACGCCATAACGGCTCCCGCGTTAAGCGTAACACCGAGCGAAATCAGTCCGAACACCTGCAAAATCCGCTTGTCCTTAATAAGGATAAAACTCAAAAGCAGAAGCGCGAGCGCCGGCATAAGGTTAAGCTCCGAAAAGCCCATATAGAACACCGACAGCATAAGCAGTACGAACGCCGCCAAAAATGCGAGGTTCGCCCGGTTTTTGCGGCTTAGGTAGACGAGCAGAACGAGCGCGGTCGTTATTATGCCGAACAGCGACGCGAAAACCGCCGAGGGGAATTTTGTAACGAGCTCCACTCCGTTCCGGCCGAACAGATTAAAGATATTCAGGGCGTTATGACCGAACGAGCCGAACGCGGCGAGCGGCTTAAAATAAAATATGTTCAGCCACTTAAAGAAATTCGCCGTATAGCCGCCCAAAAGCGGAAGCGTAACAAGGTATATAAGCGCGGTCGAAACTATAATATACGCGGGAATCAACACGACGGCGGCGCCGTCCTTATCCCGCATAAGCGCGGAAAAGCCTTGCGGACGCGCGGCGCGTACGGCGCGAAAATGCTTTATATAATTATAGATTAAAAAGACCGCGACCACGGGGTAAATATAGAGCGCGTCGGAATGCGTTAAAAGGCACAGCGAAAAGAATCCGATCGCCGCGGGGTAATTCTTTGCCGCCACAAAATAAAAGGCGAGCGCGGCAAAAAGCGCGAGCAGCGAAAACACGCTCCCCCAAACGGCGGAGGCGAATATGAACGCGGGGAACAACAGCGTTACGCCGGCTATAATAAGCCCGACGGCCTCGTTGACATATTTTTTTGCCGCGTGATAAAACAGCGCGGCGGCGGCCAAATCCGCCAAAATCAAAGGCAGCTTTACGAACAGCGGCATCACGAACGAAACCTCCGTTACGCCGAAAACCGACGCGACCGCGCCCGCGAGCGAATAAAGATAGACGACGAGCGGATAGTGCGAAACCGTCCCCGATTTATACGCGTCGGCGAGCGGAACCTTTTGACCCGCGTCGCAAAGGGCGGCGAGCGCGTTGTATTCGGCGCGGTAGCCCTTTATTACAAACACGAATATCAGCCGCAAAATAAAGCCGATCGCAAGCAACAGCCACAGCATAGCCGCGTAATTAAACGCGGGCGGCTTTTTTGTTCGCTCCCCGTCCGCGCCCGCACCCGCGCCGTCCGCGTCGGCGGCGGCCTTCGGCGCGTAGATAAAGTGCGGCAGCAGCCACACGGCGGCGATAAGCACAAGCGCGCTAAACAGCAGAAACAACGCGATAAACGCGACGTCCGCGACGGTGTTAGAAACTCCCGCAAAACCGTAAAAAATGTTCCAATCCACAGTAAAACCCTCTCCTGTCGGTAATAATGTCAAAGCTTTAGGACAAGTCTATTATATCAAAGTTTTTTCGCAAAAGCAAGCGATAAAGCGATTAACGGGAAAAATAAGCGGAACAAAATAATTACGGGAAACCGCCGAACGGCTTGCCGTTCGCAGGGCAAGCGCCCGCCGAAACACAGTCTGCCGACGAGACAAAACCCGCCGAGCCGCCAAACGGCTTGCCGTTCGTAGGGCGAGCGCCCCTCGGAACACAGCCCGCCGACGGGGCGAAACCCGCCGAGCCGCCGAACGGCTTGCCGTTCGCAGGGCAAGCGCCCCTCGGAACACAGTCCGTCGACGGGGGGGCGAAACCCGCCGAGCCGCCGAACGGCTTGCGTTCACATAGCGAGCACCCCTAGGAACACAGTCCGCCGACGGGGCGAAACCCGCCGAGCCGCCAAACGGCTTGCCGTTCACAGCGCAAGCGCCCCTCGGAACACAGTCCGCCGACGAGACGAAACCCGCCGAGCTGCCAAACGGCTTGCCGTTCGCAGGGCGAGCGCCCGCCCGAGCACAGTCCGCCGACGGGGCGAAACCCGCCGACGGGCGCGCACTTCATACATACGTAACCGAAACGGCGGGCGTGCGCAGCCCTTATCAACGCCCTTATTGCCCGCTTCAAATAATATAAAAAGAGTTTGAACCGTTTCAAACTCTTTTTAATAACCCGCCGCCTACTTTTTAGCGATCTCTTCCTTAATCTTTGCCGCCTTGCCCGAAAGGTCGCGCAAATAATAGAGCTTGGCGCGTCGCACCTTGCCCTTGCGGACGACCTCTATACGGTCGATTCGCGGCGAATGAAGCGGAAACGTGCGTTCTATCCCCACGCCAAACGACACCCTGCGCACACAAAAGGTTTCCCTCGCGCCGCCGCCTTTCTTGGCTATTACGGTGCCCTCGAACGCTTGAAGCCGCTCGCGCGTGCCCTCCACGACCTTAACGTAAACGTTAACCACGTCCCCGACCTCAAAGACCGGAACCTCGGTTTTCATATATTCCTTTTCGATAGCGTCTATAAACGCGTTCATTTTTTTACCTCCCGCCGAGCCTCCGCATCCGTCCTCGAACGCGCGGTCAACCAGAATATTTTACCACAATCGGACTTTTTTTGCAAGCGTTTTTAAGTATTTTTTTTATAAAGTTTTATGTAAAAATTTTTGGCGCATTGCAAGATAGAAAGCAACAGATAAAAGAAGGGATCACAGTTGAATCATTTTATGGTAGAATAAGTTTGAAGGAATAAAATTCACCAAAAAAGAGGATTAACTATGAACCGAGAATATTATAACACAAAAACGAATATAAGCAAACACAATTTGCCTATGCGAAAGAAAAGGATAGTGTTGCAAAAGATATGAGAAACAAAGAATGAGAAGAAAAAGAAAGTATGATATAACGTGGGAATGGAATGTAAAATATGGGGAAGCGAAAGAATTGTAAATAACGGGAAGCGTAAAGGAACCCAATGTTACTTGTGCAAAAATTGCAAACATCAATTTTTAAGCGAGTTTGGGAGTCATAGTGAAAGAGACGCAAATATGGCGGTGTCGTTGTACTCGTTGGGATTATCTTTTCGAACG
>JAISMM010000031.1 GCA_031276725.1 Clostridiales bacterium
GCTCCGCGCCGTAAAAATCGTCTTTAACGGCTTAAATGAGCCGCTCGCGTACTTAAACGGCAAGACTATTTCTGTGTAGGAGTATAACGGAGTTGCCGGAACGGTTGACGGGCCGCCCCACTTCGCCCGCTTAACGCGAGCAACTTTTTTTACCGCAAGCAAAAATTATTGACAAGGCGTTCCCGCATATGGTATAATTAGACTCGGGACGTAACATTTTGATAAACTTTAAGCCGTTTGAATCAAAAAAACAGTACGGATATTCGCAAGTTTTTTTGCGGATATTCGTTTTTACGCTTTTATATTTTTGCTTACTCTTTTTGACGGTTTTTCTCTTTGTCGAAGAGGGGACGGCGGATACGGCCGTCGACGATCCCCTCTTGCTTTTTTCGTGGTTTTTTCTGCATATTTCGATAGTTTTTTCGCTCGGCTTTTCCTCGTTCGAGGCTAGAATAATCACCCGGAACAAGCGGCGCGCCTTGCGTTTGTTCGGACTGTTCGATATCGCGTTAAAGACCGCGACGTTCGGTTTGTTAATTGCGGCGGTCGCCGTTACGAACGGCAATCGGGCGTTCGCCTTTATTTTTTTAGCGGCCGCGACAGCCGTATCGCTCGCTTATGTTTTTGCTTTTTACCTTAAATACAGAAAAAATACGGATTTTTTGGTTTTCGATTTTTTCGATATTTATCGGGATAAAACCGCTAAGGAGCTTGACGAAAGCGACGCGGTTCCGGAAACGACTTCAACCTTTACGCTTATTTATTCCTTGAACGTTTTGTCGTTTTTCGCCTCGGCGGTCATGTCTAACGGCTCTGTTTTCGGACGGTTCAACACGGTCGGTATAATATCGTTAACCGTTTCCTTGACGCTATTTTTAGCGTCCGGCGTTTACTTGTTTTTTAAGGTAAGAATTTACCGCGCGCCGCGAACCGTTTCGGGCGTTTGCGCCGCCGCTCTTTTGATTTCGGCATATTGTTTTTGCGCCGATTTTTACTTGTGGGGAATCGCGCTGATTGCCGCCGTCGTCGCCGCCTTGCCGATTTTATATCTAAATTCCGTCATCGGTAAAAAAATTATTTCAAGGAGCGGAGGGGAGGATAATTAAATGAAAACGGGTTTAAGGCTGATAGGCGGCGGCGTTATAACGCTGTCGGCCGCGTTGCTCTTTTTGAGCGTATTTTTTGCCGGGAACAGACTTTTGTACGGAGCGTTCGCTTTTGTCGCGGGCGGTATCGCGACGGTTTTTGCTATTCCCTTAATCGACAATCCCACAAAAAAGAGGTGCGGCGACGTCGCGAAAATTCAAAGCGTAATTTTGATTACGAGGATATTATTTTTTTTGGCGTCGGTCGCGCTCGTAACGGCGGGCGTTAATTTCTTGTTTTACCTAATCGTCATTTTTCTGCAAGCCGCCGCCGAAGTCCTAAACGGCGTCAAAATTTACAAGGTCTATTCAAGGCAAGAGGACGTCGACGCCGACAAAAATCTTTTTGCGGAAAGCCTTAGTCCGCGTTTATACTTGTAATCGGGCTCCGTTTGTGATATTATTATGCGTAGTATTACATGAGGAGAAGAACGTATGAGTCAAAGCGTAAAGTTGGCGGATTTTTTGGATTTTTGGTTGGAAACGGCGGTAAAACGCACCGTAAGGTACAATACGTATGCGGCGTACAAGGGGTATGCGGATAATCACGTCAAGCGTCTTTTGGGCGCGAAGGAGCTTTTTGAGTTAAAGACGGAGGAGCTTCAACGGTTCGTCTACGAATTGGCGGGCGAGGGGTCGGGGAGGGCGCTGTCGGCAAAGACGGTGCGGCTTATAGTTTCGATGCTGTCGGGGTGCTTGCAAAGCGCGGTTAGCTACGGGCGTATAAGTGTCAATCCTTGCCTGCGCTTGCGTCTGCCTAAGGTTACGGACGGCGGCGTAAAGGCGTTTACCCGCGCCCTTGCAAACACACCCTGTATACCCGCACTCTGCAAACGGCAAGCCTCGCCTCGTTGACGGGCTGCGCTCCGGTGGGTGTTCGCCATGCAAACGGCAAGCCGTTTCTCGCTTCGTGCCGTGTTAGCGGGGGTGGGTGGTGCGGCGCCTGTGGCCCTTTCGAATACCCCTCTTTGTCGCCCCTGTAAACACTCTGTGTCCCGCACCTTGCAAACGCTTTGTTTGCCGCCCGCTCGGAGTAAAAAGTATTAATAAAGTGTTGCAAAAAAGATGTTCTACTTTTGGTTTACCGACTCTACTAACGGTAGAGTTACATATTGTTGCTATTCTATGAACGCCTTGCGCGGTTTATACGGCTAGAAAAGTGCGCTAGCGCAAAGATATAACGGTAGATTGCCGCGCCGCCGCCAATGTTGTATAATCTAAGGTATGAAAGATACAATGCAAACGCAGGATACCGAAATTAAGCCCTTGCCGCCGCTTTATTCGCGCGCGGAGGAGAATATGAACTTTATTACGCACGCGATAGGCTCGGTTTTCGGGCTGTTCGTACTTATCTTTTGCGTCGTAATATCGGTTATGCGCGGCGGCGCTCTGTGCGTAACCGCCTCGGCGGTGTACGGCTCGTCGATGATTGCGCTCTATACTATGTCCGCCGTTTATCACGGACTGCCGCCGGGTAAAGCCAAGCGCGTGTTTCGTGTACTCGACCACTGTACGATTTATTTTTTAATCGCCGGGACGTACACGCCGGTTTTGCTCGGCCCCGTCCGTCTGATTAGTCCCGCCGCCGCGTATTCTCTTTTGTCGGTCGAGTGGGGCGTCGCGGCTGTCGCCGCCGTCTTTACGGCGATCGACCTAAAAAAATACGCCGTTCTGTCTATGGCGGCGTATTTGATACTCGGCTGGGGCGTGCTTGCCATTCTGCCCGTCGTTATACGCGCGGCGGGTATAAACTGCTTTATACTCCTTCTTGTCGGCGGCGCGTCCTACACCGTCGGTTCGGTGCTGTACGGATTGGGCAAAAAACGCAAATTTATGCATTCCGTTTTTCATATTTTTTGCCTCCTCGGCTCTCTGTTTCAATTTTTGTCGATAGCGTTGTATTGCTTGTAATACCGTCCATATGAACTTGGCGCGAATTTGCTTGACAATAACCTTTTAATGGGGTATTATATATGAGAGGGTTATACGGAGCGTTCGGGACGGAGTAACCGTTTGCGCCGGACGGATTTAGCGTATCGGCGTTAAGGAGAAAGACTATGACTTCATGGAGAGAATCCGCTTCGGCGGAAGCGCAAGCGGAGATTGAGGGCTTGTTCGACTTTCAGTTGAATACGGCGACGGCATTGCTGCAAAAAAACAGGGAATTTTATCCTATCGCGGCGACGGCGGCGGGCGAAAATATTACGCCCGTAGCGGTTTACGAGGGGGATGAACACCCCGAAAGCGCGGCGGTGATCGGCGGATTAAAGGACATCTTGCGAAAAACGCGCGGGGAGTTTGACGCGGCGGCGATCGCTTACGATATACTCGTTACCGTTGACGGAAAGAAAACAAGCGCGGTGTGCGTCGATTTGGAGCATAAGGACGGAATTTGTTTTCGGCTTATTACTCCGTATGTATTCAAAGGAATTATCAATAAGCGGATCGGGCTCGGCGACACGGTTATGAATGCGTGCGATAAATTCGTTTGGTCGGAATGACGTCGACTCGCGCCGGGTTTTTTTACGGGTTATATCGGCGCAGCGTTAAAAAATATACGGAGGGTAATTTTTATGTCGCGGTTTTGGGAATTGTTTGAAAAAATTAAGGCGTCTGATAACTACGAGCGGAACGCAAGATTGTTGCAGGTTCTGATTAATTCGCTCAAACGGGGTAAAACCCGGGCGACGGAGGAGGATTTGACCGCGATATACGATTTTGTTATCGGCGAGGCGAAAAAACTTGTCGACCTTATTCCGAAGGCCGCGGATTACAGATCGAAGGACGCGATATTCGGTTACGAGGATGAGCTTTTGGAGGTGTTTGCGTTTTCGATCGCTCACAAAAACGTGTCCGACATAAACCGGGACGATTTGGACGTTATCAAGTCGTTGGCCGATTTAGTCAAAAAGGAGCGGGCGCTTGAAAACGCGATCGACGGGGCGTTCAAACTCGATAAACTTGAAAAAGGCGACGTCGAAAATTTCCTCGGCATAGCCGCGCGGCTTACCGACGAGTATCAAAAGAGTATGCTGTATCAAGCCTTGTCGTATTACAAAACGGGCTTTGACAAGCTTAGCGGCGAGGCGAAGGACGCGATCGCGGAATATATCGGCGCGGACATCGAAAGGCTTTTAGTCTATAAGGACGCCCTTACGGACGACCGCAGAATCGCGTTGGAGTTTGCGTGCGACGTGTGCAGGCACGTTATAAACGAAAAAATTATCGCGCTGTTAAAGCAAGTTTTGCGGCTGAAATATAACAACGTCCGCTATTACGCGATAGACTCTCTGCTTTTGGCAAAGCAACAAATAGACGCCGGCGTTATCGCGGAAATGGCCGCCGACCTAATTTACGCCGATATGACGTACGACTTATTAAGGGAACACGGCGCGGCGGATTTGTTCCCCGCCGAGCTTGCCGACCCCGAATATCTCGCTAAAAGCGATATGGTTCACTGGCTGGATTACCCCACGGAGCTTGGGAAAGCTCCCGACGAAATCGAGCCGCTCGGAACCGTAAAATCGAAGGGCGGAGTCTATCGCGTATTTAAGTACAAATCCGGTTCGGACAATCTTAGCGACGACCTGAAAAACCGCTGGCTTATCGGCTGGTCGTCGAATAACGGCAACACTTTCAGCAACTTCGACAAGCTGTCCGACTACGAGCGAAAAACCCCGCGAAAAACCTTAAAGCATATCAAAAAAAAGTTGTTGTAAAAAGATTGCCCTAAAAGAGCGTACTAACCGCGCTTATATTGGACTATGTAATATTTCGGGTTGTCGTTTTCGATTTCATAACCGACGTCGATGCGGAATTTGCCGAATGTGTTTATAAGTATCGGGTCAGTGTTATAAAAGTTACCGTAAGATTGTGTGTTTATTGTCGTGTTAAAATCCGGTATCGAAAAGTTTTTGCTTTTTTCAAGATATTCGGTCGTCGATACCGAAGCGACAATTTTGTCGGGGTCTAAAAGCTCGCCTAAAAAACTTTCCCCCGAATACCAAGTGTAATTTATTTGCAAACGAATTCTGTCGCTCGACAAATCTCCCGTAAAATTGCCCTTTGCCGTTATGCTTCCGCTAAAACGCACGATATTCGTCGGCGACGCGCCGACCCACGAAAAACTCAAATCGGCATAAAATATCTCGCCGACAAGCGGATGAGGGTAGCCATCGCCCGTATTGGACGGAATTTCGGTGTGATCGCTCCACCCCGCGTAAAAGGACGTATTTTCCGTCGGTTTGTACTCTTCTCCGGTTTTCTCGACGACCTTTTTTGTGCATTCCTTGTCAAGATACCAACCATTGAAAAACCAATCGTCTTTTTTGGGATCATCAATACTTCCAAGACCTTTATAAAAAGTGCCCTTTCTATAAAAAACTTTGCCGCGCGGAATCGTTATAATGCCGTATTGCTCGTCGCTCGTCGAATCGAGGAGAGTTATTTGGATATTCTTATCGTTGTTGTCGGAATTATTTGTTCCGTTACAGGCGGAAAAACTCGCGGAATAAAACGCCGCAATTATCGCAAAAAAGCACAATAAAATGTTTTTCATAAGAAACCTCCCGCCGTTTAATCGAGGCGGTATTTATCGTACCGTCCGTCGTGCGCATTTTTGGTGCCCGAGGCCGGACTCGAACCGGCACGGGGTTACCCCCGAAGGATTTTAAGTCCTTTGCGTCTGCCATTCCGCCACTCGGGCTAATAAATTGAAAGCGCTTTTCGGGCGCTTTCAATTTTTTTTGGAGGCACCACCCGGACTTGAACCGGGGGTAAAGGCTTTGCAGGCCTCTGCCTTACCGCTTGGCTATGGTGCCATACACTATATATATTTTGCGGGCGGGGCGGGTGTGAAAGAACTTGGGGGATTGCGGCTAAAAGCGGGGGCGGGCGGCGGTCGTAACGTTCCCGAACGGCGCGGGCGGCGCTTTGATATGCCGCCGAAAGGAGCGGGGGGGGAGTTGGAGCGGAAGACGAGATTCGAACTCGCGACATTTGCCTTGGCAAGGCAACGCTCTACCACTGAGCCACTTCCGCACGGTACGCGGGCAAATAGGGGCGTTGATACGGGCTACGCTCGCCGAAACCGCCTCGGTCATGTATATCAAGATACACTCCCGTCGGCAAGCCTCGCCTCTTTGACGGGCTACGCTCGCAAGCTCGCACGCCCTGCAAACGGCAAGCCGTTTGTCGGCTCGGCGACGACTGTTGCCCGCGTCTACCACACCTCTCTTTGCCCGCTTTTTTAGCAGGGGGGGTAGGCGGCAAATAGGGGCGTCCCGACGGGCTACGCTCGCCGAAACCGCCTCGGTTACGTACCTATGAAGTACGCGCCCGTCGGCAAGCCTCGCCTCTTTGACGGGCTGCGCTCCGGCGGGTGCTCGCCCTGCAAATCTTTGCCCGCTTTTTTAGCAGGGGGGTAGGCGGCAAATAGGGGCGCTCCGACGGGCTACGCTCGCCGAAGCCGCCGCGGCACCGCAAAACCGTCCGCTATTTTACGCAAGGAATTTCGGGAAAACGCCGTTAATTTGCGCTTTCCCGAATGGTGGGAGTTGACGGGATCGAACCGCCGACCCTCTGCTTGTAAGGCAGACGCTCTCCCGGCTGAGCTAAACTCCCAAACCTTGCTTAACTACTATACCAAATATTCAAAAAAAAATCAAGGGTTTGAGGCGATAATTTTGCTTATTTTTAAGCGATTTGCATAAAATACCTATTGAGGAAGCGATGTATCAATTCAATATGAGCATTAATTCGGAAAACGCGCGTTGGTTTAGGGATATGGAGAGCGTGTTGTCGGTCAAAATCGGCGGGGCGGGCGGCGTTATGGCGGCCAAGGAAAACGACGGGCGCGTGTGCGTTTCGGTCGCCTGCGAAAATCCGCGCAAGGCTAAAATTTCGGCGGCCGTGCGCGAATGCGTTACGCAAATGTATTTGACGAGCGCCAAGTACGACTATATGAGCGGCATTTTGCGGTTGCCCGCGCTTAGCCGCGAATCGTACAAAATTCTGCTGCACGCGCTCGTGGCGTTCGACCGCGACGCCGAACGCGACATAATCGAACGGCTGTTAAAAATAACCGACAACCTCGCGCTCGACGGATTTTTTAATTTCCGGCTCGCGGAGTTAAGGAGCCGGTGGAACGACATAGCCGAGCTTGCGGTAAACAACGCCGCGTATCTTTCGAGCGACGAGACCCTTGACGAGCTTTTAAAGTTTTTGATGAGCGCGATAAGCCCCAAAATTATGCGGCTGGACGTTTTTTTGCGCGGCGGCTGTTACAGCGTCAAGGGCAGGTATATGGACGGCGAATTCGAGTACCGCGTATTTAACGCCGAGCAGCTTATGCTTTACCTTATAAATATCGCGCCGTTAGAGCTGAATTTATTCGGCGGTTTTAAGGACGACAGACTGTTTAAGCGGCTTACGGGCATATTCGACGCAAAAACTTCGGAAAATATTCGTTAAGACCCTAAAATCGCTTGCTAAAAATCCTCAAATATGTTAAAGTTAATTATCTTAATTATATTGGAGAACAAAATTATGTCATGCAGTAACCTCACATTCATAGGCGGAATAACGACCGAGCAGGGTATCCTGTTGGGACTTATTATAGTGCTTATAGCGGCGCTCGTCATTATGCCGATTTTTACGAACAGGAGAAAGCAAAAGAGTATCGACACGCTGCACGGCTCGTTGCGCGTGGGCGACAAGATTATGACGATAGGCGGCATTATCGGCGTCGTTACCGAAATTAAGCAGACGTCGCCCGTCGATAAGGAAATCACTATCGAAACGGGCGGCGAAGGCTCCAAGACCGCGCTCACGCTCGATATTAAGGCGCTCTATACGGTTATGACCCCGATAGCGCCCGCCGTAACCGACGATAAAAGCGCGTCCGACGCGGACGTATTTTCGGACGCTCCGGTAACGGAGTCGGTTCCGGTTAAGGACGAACCCGTCGAATTTGCCGAGCCCGCGAAAGTTGAGTCTTCCGGGTCGGCGAAGGTCGCGCCCGTAGCCGACGCGGCGCCCGCCGCCGACGAAAAGACCGAAACGGCCGCGACGACGGACGAAGCGCCGGCCGACAAGCCCGCCGCTAAGCCCGCCGCCAAAAAACCGTCGTCCCCGTCGGCCGCCAAAAAGCCGATAGCGTCGGCGGCTAAAAAGCCGAATTCGACAAAAAAGTAAGGAGATTTTCCTATGAGCGGCTTATCGTTCACCCAAGAGTTTTTTCTTTGCGCGGTCAATAAAAAAGGCGATATTCCCGCGTTTTCCGCCACCGAAATCGTTTCGTGCTTAGTCGCCGGAGGAATCGCGGAGCTTGAAACGCGCGGGCTGATTGTCCGCAACGCAAACGATAAACTCGCGGCCGCGAAGGAATGGGACGGTTCCTTGCCGTACCTTAAACCGCTTTACGACAGAATCGCGTCCTTCAAAAAGCCGAAAGACGCCTCCGACGCGGCGGAACCGTTCGTGTTCTCGCTGACGAATAAGAAGCTCGACGAATTGTTGTCGGCGGTCAGGGAGTCGCTTTACGCCGCGGAATGTCTTGACGAAAGGACGGGGCAGGGGTTGCTTAAAAACAAAACCAAGTATCCGCCCAAGGCGGACGCGGCGGAGCGCGTTATCAAAAAAGTCCGCGCGGAATTTTTGGGCGACGGCGCGATTCCCGATCAAACCGTTTGCCTGGTCGCCCTGTTGGACAAAAGCGGTATTATTAAAAATTATTTTAGCAAGGTCGAATCCGAAAAATTCAAGGGCCGCTTAAAGGAAATTCGCAAAAGCGATACCTATACGTCGGTAAAAAGGTTGCTGAACTCTATCGACGAGTTGTCGGCGGCGGTGGTTATAGCGGTCGTGGACTAAAAACGGAATATCGCGTTTTTTTATCGTTCTAAACATAAAATCCCCCGCATAGTATAATATCAGCGTGCGGGGGATTTTTCGCGCGTAGAATGTTCGGAGGAAATTCTGTTTATGAAAGACGGTGTAACGCGCCGCAAAAGCGCGGTTTTCGAGGTGCTGACCGCCGTAATCACGGCGATAATCGTGTCGCTTTTGTCGATTCTCTTGGTCGCGTTCTTGATTAAGGCGGTCAATATTTCCACAAGCGCCATACCCGTTATAAATCAGGTTATTAAGGGCGTAAGTATTTTGATAGCGTGCCTTATCTGCCTTAAAACGCCGCGCAACGGCTGGTTGAAGGGGATATGCGCGGGACTCCTTTACATAGCGCTCGCCTTTATAGTTTTTTCGCTTTTGTCGGGGAGTTTTACGTGGGGCATTAACGTTCTTAACGACGTCGCCCTCGGCGCCGTTTCGGGAATGGTTAGCGGAATGATTGCGTCCGCCGTCCGTAAATAGGAATGGCAATAGCGGCGTTGATAGCGGTCTTGGGCGCGGCGGGTTCTCCGCTAACAACTGCAATCGGCGACTCCCAAAAATTCCCCTCCGAGGAGGGGTGCCGCCTTTGGCGGCGGGGTGGTTGCTTGTTCGTCGCACTCGGTGCGTTTCTAGAATTCCCCTCCGGGGAGGGGTGGCAACGGAGTTGCCGGGGCGGTAAGGGGCTTTGCAGGCGGTATATCGGGCGGCAGTGCGTTCGACATTCAACGCTTTTAAAAGGCGACTTACAAAAACAATCAACCACCCCGTCGGCTACGCCGACACCCCTCCCCGGAGGGGAATTTTAGCAATTCCCCCGATAGCGGCGGACAAGCCGTTGAGACTAAACTATTAATAAATGCAGTTGTTTTAATTAAAAAAATCTGTAAATCTGTAAAAAA
>JAISMM010000041.1 GCA_031276725.1 Clostridiales bacterium
CAAAATTCCCCTCCGGGGACGGGAATTTTTGAGATATATCGAGTGCGACCGACAAGCCGTTGAGGAAAAATTGTCCGCCCGCCGCACTCGGTACGTCCCTTGAATTCCCCTCTACGGAGGGGTGGCGGCGTAGCCGGCGGGGTGGTTGATTGTTTTTGTAAGTCGCCTTATAAAAGCGGCGGCGGTAAGACCCTTACCACCCCGGCAACTCCGTTGCCACCCCTCCCCGGAGGGGAATTTTGAGTAATGTCCGAGTGCGGCGGGGCGGTTCAATTATTAAGAGATGGCCGCTACAACTCGATCGTGTTTTCGTCGTCGCGGATAAGGGCGATATTGAATACGAAATATTTGCGGGTAAAAAAGTTAAAAATAAATACTATGACGATTACAATCGCCTTAATTATCCAAATGTTGACTTTTAGGGCGGCGTAGCCTATCGCGCTGCCTATTGTGGTTATGGCGAGGCCGAACAGGGCAAAAATGCAAAACTTTAAGAAGCCGTTCTTGTTTTTGCCGACGTTGCCGTACTCGAACACAAAAAAGACCGACAGCACGTAGTTAAGGAGCACGGCAGCGGTAAAGCTGATGACGATCGAGCTCATATAGACCGAAATCGGAATGTCGTAGGCTATGCCGCCCGCGAGCTTTCCGGTAAAGACGCCCGCAAAGCCGTTATAATGCTCGCGGCCCGCCAAGTAAAGAATAACGGCCTGCAAAATGACGTCCAAAAAATTGGACGCCGTTCCGACGAGTATCGACTTTATGTATTCGCGCCGCGCCTTGCCGTTTTTGAGCGCATTAAAAAACTCACTCTTCATTCGCCGTCATTTTGGGAATAAACTTTTCAAAAATAATATTGTCGCAGTAGGGGAGCACCGACTCCATTTCCGCGTTCGAACGCACCGTCCACGCCAGCACCGGAAGCCCCGTTTTGGTAACGTAGCGGTTGGGCAAAAACTCCGCGCCGTACGAAATAAAATCGGGCTTAGAAACGCCGTTTAGCTTCAAGCGTTTAAGCAAAAATCTTTTGCTGAACGGCAGCGTGCCTTTTTCAAAAAAGGTCGAAAGCTGACCGCGCATAACGGCGGGCGCGTTAGTCTTAAAGTACTCCATACTGTACGGATTGAACGATTGAACGGCGACCTCGCCCTTATAGCCCGACAGCAGCTGCAACGTCTTACTCTCCAAATCGCCGACCTTGCCCGTGTTCTTGGTTTCGATCAAAATCGGCGCGCGCCCCGCGACGAATTCGAGCGTTTCGGCGAACGTCGGCACGGTGCATTCCGTCCCCAAAAGCCGCAACGACTTAACGCCGTCGGCGGTTATATTGCTCATATAGCCGTCCGCGCTCGTCATTCGCGTAAGCGAGTCGTCGTGAAATACGACCACCTCGCCGTCGTCGGTAAGACGCACGTCGAGTTCTATCGCAAAGCCGTTTTCGATAGCCTTCCCGAACGCTTCAAGCGAATTTTCGGGCGCCTCGGCGTTATGCAGCCCTCTGTGGGCGATAGGCTTTTCGACAATCCAAGATTTTCGTATATCCATTTGTGTAAATACCTGTCTTTATTATATTTAGTCGGTAAGTTTAACCGGATTTGTAAGGAGCGACAAGAGTTTATAACGGGCGGCAAGAGGGGTGTTCAGACGGGCAACAGGTGTTTTTTTGCCGAATGAGTGTACATTGACGTACTCGATTGAGGCAAAAAATCACACGTAGCCCGTATCAACGCCGCTCCTTGCCGCCCCAACACCCGCTTACATTATACAACAACGAATAAAAAATAGCAATGAAAAACAAGCCCTTTTTTGAATTTTAGGCAATTACGTTATTGTTTTGCCCCATATCGGCGCAAAATATCGGCGTTAAGGCTTTAAAGCGCCAAAATAATTGACACCCGGCGAACTTTGTGCTAAAATTAGCCTATGAACGCTAAAAAGGATATAAACGTAAAAAAAGAAATATTCAAGTGCGCGATAGCCGCCGCCGGAATTATCGCATTAGTTGCGGGCTTTATTTTCTTTACCCGATTTACCAAAAGCATGGAGTGGAGTGCCGGTACGGCAAGAATACCCGACGGTGTCATCTATTTTGACCAGCATAGATTGTTGAACGATTTTGCCGTCGCCGCGACGGTTTTGACGATTGTATCCTTTTTGGCGTCCAACTTTTATATATGGTTCGGGACGCAGCAGCGGGTCGTTATCAAATACGGAACCGTATGCAAGTGTATTGTGTCGGCGTTAAGCTGTGCCGCCGTAGTGATAGCCGTGGTTTTTATTGCCGCGTATACGAAAGCCGATTTTATGATTTATGGCTATTTTAAGTACGGCAATCGGATCGGCGCGCCCGAGGCGCCTATTTGGTTGACGGCCGTCGCCGCGGTCGCGTTCGCCGTTCTTTCAAGCGTCGCGGCAAACGTATATATATGGTTCGGCGACCGCATTTTTAAGCCGACGCCCGCGCCGACCGTTTTGCAAGGGGCGGAGCCGACCGATATTTTTGACGAAGACCGCGCGGCGAACAGATGAACGGTCAAAAGCTTACACGCAATTTTTGCATAATAGCGCATATCGACCACGGCAAGTCCACGCTTGCCGACAGGCTTATCGAGCGCACGGGAACGGTTTCGGAACGCGAGCTGTCGGAGCAATTGCTCGACAGTATGGATTTGGAGCGCGAGCGCGGCATAACCATAAAGCTGACGCCCGTCAGAATGTACCACGTTAAGGACGGCGTTAAATACACGCTCAACCTTATCGACACGCCCGGCCACGTCGATTTTACCTACGAGGTTTCGCGCTCGCTGGCGGCGTGCGAGGGCGCCGTTTTGATTGTGGACGCGTCCCAGGGCGTTGAGGCGCAAACGCTCGCCAACGTCTATTTGGCGGTCGACAACAACCTTGAAATAATTCCCGTCATCAACAAAATCGATTTGCCGTCGGCGCGTCCCGACGAGGCCGCCAAGGAAATCGAGGACATTATAGGACTGCCCGCCGAGAACGCCCCGCGCATAAGCGCCAAGGAGGGCGTTAACATAGACGCGGTACTCGATTCCATCGTCAAAAATATTCCGCCCCCCAAGGGGAACGCGGACGCGCCGCTAAAAGCGCTGATTTTCGATTCGTACTACGACAATTACAAGGGCGCGGTTTGCCTTATCCGCGTCATCGACGGTCAAATCAAGCAGGGCGACAAAATAAAAATGATGCAGACGGGCAAAACGTTCGACGTTACCGAGGTCGGAGTTTTTAGCCCCAAGCCGCTTGCCGTTCCCGTCCTTTGCGCGGGCGACGTGGGGTACGCGGCGGCGAGCATAAAGAACGTCGCCGACACGGCGCCCGGCGACACGGTAACCGACGCCCTCAACCCGACCGTTTCGCCTTGCCCCGGCTATAAGAAGGTTCAACCCGTCGTGTACTGCGGAATTTTCCCCACCGACGGCTCGCGCTATAACGACCTTAAAGACGCGCTCGAAAAGTTAAAGCTGAACGACGCGGCTATGTTTTTTGAGCAAGAGTCGTCGGCGGCGCTCGGGTTCGGGTTCCGCTGCGGCTTTTTGGGACTCCTTCATATGGAAATAATTCAGGAGCGGTTGGAGCGCGAGTTTAACCTAGAACTGATAACGACCGCGCCGAGCGTAACCTACAACGTTTACAAGACGAACGGCGAAACGCTGTCGGTAACGAATCCGTCGAACCTTCCTAACCCTATGGAAATCGCGCGAATCGAGGAACCTATCGTAAAGGCGTCCATATACACGCCGCCCGAATATATAGGGCCGATTATGGAGCTTTGCCGCGAAAAGCGCGGCGATTACGCCGATATGGTCTATTTGGAAAAAACGCGCGTGCGCCTCAACTACGAAATTCCGCTCAACGAAATCGTCTACGATTTTTTTGACGGCTTAAAGTCGCGCACACGCGGTTACGCCAGTCTCGACTACGAAATCACGGGCTACCGCGAGAGCGCCCTCGTTAAGCTCGATATTCTTTTGAACAACGAAATTTGCGACGCGCTCAGCATAATAGTCCACCGCGACAAGGCGTACGCGCGGGGCCGCGCCATCGCCGAAAAGCTAAAAGAGGTCATTCCGCGCCAAATGTTCGAGGTGCCTATTCAAGCGTCGATAGGCGGCAAGGTCATCGCGCGCGAAACGGTCAAGGCGCTGCGCAAGGACGTTCTGGCCAAGTGCTACGGCGGCGATATAACGCGCAAAAAGAAGCTGTTAGAAAAGCAGAAAGAGGGCAAAAAGCGTATGCGTCAGGTCGGCTCCGTCGAGGTTCCCGCCGAGGCGTTTATGTCGATTCTCAAACTTGATAACGAACGCAAATAAAACGGAAATTCTAACGGGCGAAAATAACGCCGCCTCGACGGACGCCGGTAAAGCCGCCGCCGCGACGGAAACGCGGGCGGGCGGAGTTTACGTTCACATACCGTACTGCAAAAGCAAGTGCGGCTATTGCGCGTTTTACAGCCGCACGGACTATTCGTCGTCGGAGCTTTATTTGACGGCGCTCAAAAAGGAAATCGATTCGTACAAAACGGACTGTCCGTTCGACACTATTTATATAGGCGGAGGAACGCCCTCGTCGGTTCGCCCCGGGTATATCGCCGAAATTATCGGGCATATTAAGCGGCGGTTTAATATCGCCGCCGACGCGGAAATCACGGTCGAGGCGAACCCCGACACCTGTTCGCGCGGCTTTTTGGCGGAGATTGCGGCGCAAGGCGTAAACCGATTGAGCCTCGGGCTTCAAACCGACGACGGCGCGCTTTTGCGCTTTTTGGGCAGGCGCCACGATTACGCGCGCTTTACCGCGTGCGTTGCGGACGCGTCGCAAACGGGCATAACAAATATAAGCGCCGACCTTATGTACGGCCTGCCCGCTCAAAGCGCCGACGCTTTTTTGCGCACGCTCGCCGCCGTTTGCGCCTTGCCGCTCGCTCACATATCGCTTTACCCCTTAAAGGTCGAGGAGGGTACGCCGTTTTACGAATCGGGAATCGCCGTCGACGGGGATTTGCAGGCGGATATGTACGGGGCGGCCGTTCCGTTTTTGCGGGAGCGCGGTTTTGACCGTTACGAGGTCGGCAATTTTGCAAAGACGGGCCGCGAAAGCCGCCACAACCTCAAATATTGGCGGCTTGCCCCCTACGTAGGCTTGGGGGCGGCGGCGCACTCCTATTTTAACGGCGAACGCTACCAAAACCCCGACGGCATAAGCGAATATCTTGTTAGCGGCGGGCGCGTCCAAAAAACAAAAATTAGCAAAACCGAAAGCGCGGAGGAATATATTATGCTCGCGCTGCGCACAAAAGAGGGGATAAATCTCGATTTTCTCAAATCGGAATTTGATTGCGATTTAATGAACAAAAAGCCCGCCGAAATAAAAAGTTTACAAAGCCGCGGTATGGTCGAGTATGATTCGGGCAATTTAAGGCTGTCCGACGGCGCGTTTTACGTAATGAATTCGATTATACTAAAACTATTGTAGGCGTCGACATTAAATATTTCACGAATATTTCATAAAATAGTAAAAAAATTTTTGAAAAACACGCTTAAAATTATTGACATTACAAAAGCGTTGTGGTATATTAGTATTAGCACTCGAGGCGGTCGAGTGCTAGCAGTGTCATTTTAGGGAGCAGGCAAGCAATGGGGCTTTCGTCCAGAAAAGAAAAAATTATCGAGGCTGTCGTTGATAACTATATCAACAAGTGCGAACCTATTTCGAGCACCGAAATCAGGGAACGCCATCTGCCCTCGTTAAGCTCGGCGACTATCCGCAACGAGCTTGCCGCGCTCGAAGAAATGGGCTATTTAGTCCAACCCCACACGTCGAGCGGGCGGATCCCCACGGCGGAGGCGTACAGGCTCTACGTCGAAAAGCTGATGCCGCGCCGCAAGCTGACGCGCGCCGAGCTTAAAACCGTCAAAAGGTACTTCAACCGCAAGGTTACCGAAATCGACGACATTCTAAAAAACACGGCGAAGGTCATATCGGAAATTACCAACCTAACCTCGGTGGCGTATTTGCAAAATATCGAGGAGGCGGTAATCGAAACCGTAAAAATCGTCAAGCTGACCGACACCGCCGTGCTTATAGTCATCGTTACCGACCACGGAATCCTAAAAGACGCGACGGCGTCGATTCCGTCGGGCGTAACGGAGGAGTACTGCGCGGACGCGTCCCGATTTTCGACAGAGGCGTTCGGCGGCCACAGGGTGAGCGAAATCTACAAGCCCAAAAAGCTCATTAACCGGGTGCGCCGCGAATACGAGCAAATTTTTAACACCATCGTACGCGTGTTAAAAAGCTACGCCCACGAGGAGATTGTGAGCGACATCGTTTTGGAGGGCAGCGCCAAAATTCTGGAACAGCCCGAATACGCGAACCTCGCTAAGGCCAAGGCGATGCTGGAACTGCTCGACGCAAAGGAAGAGCTGATTCCGGTACTCCAAAACAACGACGATATGAGCCTTAATATTCTTATCAGCAAGGATAACGAAATTAAGGAGGGTATGCCCGAATGCGCCATAGTAACGGCTAACTATTCGGTCAACGGAATCAATATCGGCAAGGCCGGAGTAATCGGCCCCATCAGAATGGACTACCCAAAGGTTATATCGGTGCTGGACTACATCGGAAAAACGATCAACCGTTTGCCCGAGCCGCAGTCCGGCGACGGGAATATCGAGGCCGTCGAGTACACGCAAAACGAGCCCGATCCCGAAAATTCCGAGTAAACATATAACACTAAAATACATCGACAGGAGAACGCTATGCCGGAAGAAAAAAATGAATCATCCGCGGTCGAATTAAGCCGCGAGGAGTTTGCCGCCATTCAGAATCAGGTAGCCGCGTTGACGCAGCAGCTCGCGATCGCCCAAAGCATCGCCGCAAAGGCGCAGCAGCGCACCGAGGAAATGACGAATTTAGTAAACAGACTTCAAGCGGATTTTGACAACTACCGCAAAAGAACAAACGAAAACAGTAAAAAGCTCAAAGACGAAGGAATGATCGAGGTTATCGAAAGGCTGATACCGCTACTTGACACTATGCGGCAGGGCATAGCGATAATCAACGACGAAAAAGTCGCCGAAGGGCTTAAAATGGTGTACAAGCAGTTTAATGAAATGCTCTCGTCGTTCGGAGTTACCGAAATTCAGGCGCTTGGGGAGCAGTTCGACCCCAATCTTCACAACGCGGTTATGCAGGTCAAGGTAAAGGACAGCGAGCACGTGAACGTGATAGTAGAGGTTTTCAACAAAGGCTACCGGATGGGCGACAGGATTATACGCCACAGCGTCGTCAAAGTCGGCAAGTAACCGGCGGCAACAAAAAAATAAAAAATAAAATTAAATTTTTAAGGAGAATAAATTTTTATGGGTAAAATCATCGGTATCGACCTAGGAACAACAAACTCGTGCGTGGCGGTCTTAGAGGGCGGCGAACCCGTCGTCATACCTAACGCCGAGGGCTCGCGGACAACCCCGTCCGTCGTCGGTTTCGCCAAGGACGGCGAACGGCTCGTGGGGCAGGTCGCCAAGCGTCAGGCCGTCGCCAACCCCGACCGCACCATAATCTCGATTAAGCGCGATATGGGAACCGACCGCAAGGTCAAAATCGACAAAAAGGACTTCTCGCCGCAGGAAATTTCGGCGATGATTCTTACAAAGTTAAAGCAGGACGCCGAGGCGTATCTTAACGAAAAGGTTACGCAGGCCGTTATAACGGTTCCCGCCTACTTTTCGGACGCTCAACGGCAGGCGACTAAGGACGCGGGCCGCATCGCGGGCTTGGACGTTCTTCGCATAATCAACGAGCCCACGGCGGCGTCGCTCGCCTACGGACTCGACAAAAGCCAGGACGAAAAGATTCACAAGATCTTTATTTTCGACCTCGGCGGCGGCACGTTCGACATATCGATTCTCGAAATCGGCGAGGGCGTGTTCGAGGTTAAGGCGACGGCGGGCGACAACCGCCTCGGCGGCGACGACTTCGACCAAAAGATTATCGAACACCTTGTCGAGCAGTTCAAGAACGACAACGGCATCGATTTAAGCAAGGACAGAATGGCCATGCAGCGCCTTAAAGAGGCGGCGGAAAAAGCCAAAATCGAGCTTTCCACGCTCCAAAAAACGTCTATCAGTCTGCCGTTCATAACATCCGGCGCGGCGGGCCCTCTCCATATGGATTACGAGCTTACAAGGAGCAAGTTCGAGCAGCTTACGCAGGCGCTTGTCGACCGCACCATAAAACTTACCAAGGACGCCATGAACGACGCCAAACTGACTAACGACGACATCGACAAGGTTATTTTGGTCGGCGGCTCCACGCGTATCCCCGCGGTAGTCGAGGCGGTCAAAAAGCTGTCGGGCAAGGATCCGTTCAAGGGCATCAACCCCGACGAGTGCGTAGCCTTAGGCGCGGCCATTCAGGGCGGCGTTTTGGCGGGCGAGGTCAAGGACGTACTGTTGCTCGACGTTACGCCGCTTTCGCTCGGCATCGAAACGGTCGGCGGCATATTCACAAGACTCATCCCCAGGAACACGACTATTCCCACCAAAAAGTCGCAGGTGTTCTCGACGGCGACCGACGGTCAGCCCTCGGTGGATATTCACGTGTTGCAGGGCGAGCGCGAAATCGCCGCGCACAATAAAACTCTCGCAAGGTTCGAGCTCGGCGGAATCCCGCCCGCGCCGCGCGGCGTTC
Organism: Clostridiales bacterium; assembly: GCA_031276725.1. Lineage (GTDB taxonomy): Bacteria > Bacillota > Clostridia > Christensenellales > Pumilibacteraceae > RACS-047. The sequence goes on from JAISMM010000041.1 coordinate 8,719, forward strand.
CTCAAATCGAGGTTACGTTCGATATAGACGCGAACGGTATCGTTCACGTTTCGGCGCGCGACAAGGGTACGGGCAAGGAACACCGCGTTACTATCACCGCGTCGACCAACCTCACCGAAAAGCAGATTCAGGACGCTGTTAAGGAGGCGGAGCAGTTCGCCCAGGAGGACGGCCGCCGCAGAGAGCTTGTCGAAACCAAGAACCAGGCGGAAATGCTTGTGTTCTCGATCGAAAAATTCCTGTCCGAAAACGGCGATTCCATAAGCGCCGACGACAAAAGCGAGCTCGAAAAAGAGATGGCTAACGTCAAGGCCGTAATAGGCGCGGACGACCTCGAAACTATCCGCGACGCTATGGACGTTCTGCAAAAGCTGTCCAATAAGGTCTTTACAAACCTCTACAACCAGCCGTCGCAAAACGGTGAAAACGTCGTGGTAGACGACGCGCAGGTAGTCGACGACGAATTGTAGTATAGGTGCGTCAAGCTTGCGGCGCAAAGGTCTTTTCGGGTCTTTTCGGTCAAAAACCGCCAAAAATGCTCAAATACGTAGCGTTGCTACGCCTCTCGCACTTTTGGCGGCTTTATCCTCAAAAATCCCTCAAAAATACCCCCGCGCCGCAAGTTTTCCGCACCCCGACAATCAAAGATTATCGTATTACGGGGCAAAGGCTGCCCCGTAATTTGTCCGATAGTCGCAGGAGCTAATTTTCCCCAACTATCCCGGAGTAATTGATGGCAGAATCCTTTTACGACGTCCTCGGCGTGCCTAAAACGGCGCCCGACGACGAAATACGCAACGCATACAGAAAGCTGGCAAAGAAGTATCACCCCGACCTAAATCAGGGCGACGAAACGGCGGCTAATATGTTCAAAAAGATCAACGAGGCTTACGAAACGCTGTCGGATCCCCAAAAAAAAGCCGCCTACGATCAAGGCTTCGCGGGCAGCTTTTCGGGTGATCCGGGAGCGGGCGGCGGCGCCGGCTTCGGCGCGGGCTTCGGCGCGGGAGCGCGGCCCGGGGCGGGCGGCGCGGGAGCGGGCGCGTCGTTTTTCGACGATTTTGTCAATATGTTCAACGGCGACGTCAAGGAGGCGGGCGGCGGCGGCGATATTTCGCTTAACGTTACGCTCACGTTCGAGGAGGCCGCTTACGGCGTCCAAAAGGACATAAGCGTAAACCGCTTCGAGCCTTGCGCGGCGTGTCGGGGAACGGGCGCGCGCGGCGGCACTCAATACGCAAAATGTAACGCCTGCGGCGGTACGGGCAAGGTGCGCTTCGCGCAGGAAACTCCGTTCGGGCGCGTCGTCAGTATGAAGTCCTGCTCGGCTTGCTCGGGTACGGGCAAAATAATCAAGGAGCCTTGCCCCGCGTGCAACGGCCACGGCATAGTCCGCAAAAACGTCAACCTGCGCATAACGTTCCCGGCGGGGATCGAACACGGTCAAATTATGACGGTTCCGGGCGAGGGCGAACGGGGCAAACACAGCGCAAGACCCGGCAACCTCGTCCTTATGATAAACGTTATGCCCCACAAACTCTTTAAGCGCAAGGGGCTCGATTTATCGGTCGAGGTTCCCATTACGTTCACGCAGGCGATTCTCGGCGACAAAATTATGATACCTATGCTGCGCGGCAGCAAGGTGGCGTTTCCTCTGCCGGAGGGAACGCAAAACGGCACCGTCTTTAAGTTGAAGGGTCAAGGCGTCGAGAACGTCAAAAAGGGCATCACGGGCGACTTGCTCGTTACCGTCGACATCGAAATGCCCAAAAACCTGACCAAGGAGCAAAAGGCCAAAATCCGCGAATTGGGCGACCTTATCAAGAGCGACCAATACGAAAACGCGAAGGGCTTCGCGCAGGCGGGGGGGGGTCCTAAAAAGTAAGGCGCGGGCAAGTAAGGGTTCGGTTCGCGCCGCGTTAGCGGCGGTGCGGTTGATTGCTTTATGCATTCGGTATATCCCCAAAATTCCCCTCCGGGGAGGGAAAGCCCTACACCGCCCAAAAATTCCCCTCTATGGAGGGGTGGCGCGTTAGCGCCGGGGTGGTAAGGGTCTTTGCGGTCGGCATATACAAACCGCCGAACGGCGCCGGGGCGGTAGCCAATAAACCGCAACGGCGCGGAAGTGCGCAAAACACCCAACCACCCCGGCAACTCCGTTGCCACCCCTCCACAGAGGGGAATTCACAAAACGCGCCGCCCCAACCCCCAAAAATTCCCCTCCGGGGAGGGGTGTCGCGTTAGCGGCGGGGTGGTTCAATTAACTAAGTAAGTTGCCTTATTGACGGCTCGGTTCGTGTCGGCGAACGCCGACGGGGTGGTTGCTTGCCCGCCGCACTCGGCATATCCCTAAAATTCCCCTCTATGGAGTGCCTCGCCCGTGTATACGGGTTTAGCTCGCAAGCTCGCACGCCCTACAAACGGCTTTGCCGTTTGACGGCTCGGTTCGTGGCAACGGAGTTGCCGGGGCGGTTCGATTAATTAGTGGTAGCCGCAAAAAATCCCCTTAATTATTTAATGAAATATCGCCAAATCACAATTTCAACAACGGCGGAGTTTTCCGAGCTTGCCGCCGCCGTACTGCACGAGGCGGGGTCCGTCGGCGTATCCGTAACGGACTTTGACGAGTTCAGGCGCGTGTGCGCGGCCGCCGCCGACGATTACGTCGCCGAGGGGCTTTTTCAAAACGACCCCGGCGCCGTTTTGGTTTGCGGCTTTTTCGATAAGAATTTTAACAAAAAAGTGATTGAGGACGCGCTGAACCTGGTCGCGTCGCGCTCGCCCTTCGACCCCGGCGCGCTAGAAATCGTTTCGGAGCTTTTGGATTCGGCGGACTACGAAAACGAGTGGAAAAAGTACTACGCGCCTATCAAAATCGGCGGCGTAACGATAGTGCCGTCGTGGCTCGCCGCCCCCGATAACGGCACGGTTCCCGTATTTTTGAATCCGGGCGCCGCTTTCGGAACGGGCTCGCACGAAACTACCGCCATGTGCGTCGCCCTCTTACAGCGCGTTCCGCTCATCGGTAAGCGCGTCGCGGACGTCGGGTGCGGCAGCGGCATTTTGGGGCTTGCCGCGCTCGCTCTGGGAGCAAAAAACTGTACGTTTATCGATTCCGACGCCGCCGCCGTCGCCGCCGCCAAAGAGAATTGCGCGCGCAACGGCGTTTTATCCGCGTGCAAAATTATTAAGGGCGACCTTTTACGCGCCGACGGCGACACTTTCGATATTTGCCTTGCCAACCTTACCGCCGACGTTCTTTTGCGGCTTTACGAACGGGTTGCGGCGCGGCTAAAAGCGGGCGGCGCGCTCGTTATAGGCGGCATAATAAGAGGGCGCGAAAACGGGGTGCTGCAAAAATATTCGGACGCTTTTAGCGTAGAATCCGAATCGGCGGCGGGCGAATGGAGCGCCTATTTGCTAAAAAGAAAATGAGAAGATTTTTCGTCGAAAAAATTAATGAAACCGTTTTTTTGCGCGGCGAGGAGCATAAGCATTTGAGCCTTGTTTTGCGCGCGCGCGCGGGCGAGCGCGTCGTTCTTTTTTGCGGCGACGGACTCGATTATACCGCGCGGATAGATTCGGTCGGTCAAAACGAAACGCGGCTCGCCGTCATAGAAAAGTCCTCTAACACCGCCGAGCCGCCTATAAATCTTACGCTGTTTTTTTCCGCGCTCAAAGGCGACAAAAACGATTTGGTTGTTCAAAAGGCGACGGAGCTCGGGGTAGGCGGACTGCGTCCGTTCATATCCGAATTTACGCAGGTTAAAAAAGAATCTCTAAAAACCGACCGCCTCAACAAAATCGCGTTAGAGGCGGCAAAGCAGTGCGGACGAAGCTCCGTTCCGCGCGTTTATCCGCCGCTTGATTTTGACGGACTTTTAGACGCGCTTAAAGGCGGCGGCTACGACTCCGTAATTTTCGCCTACGAAAACGCCGAAAGCGGCGGTTTATCGATAGACGCGGATTCAAAAAATATCGCAGTCATCGTGGGCGGCGAGGGCGGCTTTTGCGGACGCGAGGCAAAAGCTATCGCGGACGCGGGCGCAAAAACGGTAACGCTCGGCAAGCGCATTCTACGCGCCGAAACCGCGTCGATAGCTCTGTGCGCACTCGTAATGCACGGGGCGGGCGGCTTAAAATGAAAATATCCGTATTTTCGCTCGGTTGCAAAACCAACCAATACGAGGGCCGCAAGATGGCGGAGCTGTTCGGCGATTGCGGTATCAGCGCGTGCGAGGGGCTTACCGCCGCCGACTGCTACGTGATAAACACGTGCGCCGTTACCGCCGAGGCCGACCGCAAATCGCGTCAGGCGGTGAGCCGCGTTTTGGCGCTCAATCCCGCCGCCAAGGTTTACGTTTGCGGTTGCAGCGCCGCGCGGAACGCCGAAAATTTTTACGGCAAACCGAACGTTATTTCCGTCTGCGCCGAATCGGCCAATAAGACCGAATTCGCAAAAAAAATTATCGCCGACATTTTAGACGGCGGCGCGGAAAACTTGACGCTTTGCGGCGGCAAAGCTCCGTCGGCAATCGGCGGAGTTGACGGCGAAACGGGCGGCGAATTCGGTTTGGTCGGCGGCGAAAAATTGCCGTACGGCGGACTCGGAGCGGAGCCGCCCGCGCCAAAAACACGCGGCTTTATAAAGATTCAGGACGGCTGCGACAAATTTTGTTCCTACTGCATAGTGCCGCATTTGCGCGGACGCAGCCGTTCGCGGCCCGTCGCCGAAATCGTCGCCGAGGCGAAGGAGCTTGCCAAAACCACAAAGGAAATCGTCTTTAC
>JAISMM010000050.1 GCA_031276725.1 Clostridiales bacterium
AAATGTATGTTAAAGCGGTTAAAACAAGTAATACAACCACCCCGTCGGCGTCCGCCGCCACCCCTCCATAGAGGGGAATTCAAGGGATATGCCGAGAGCGGCGGACAAACAATCAAGAAAGTTTGTTAAAGGGTAAAAGCTATTGATATCGCATTACGAATTTATCAAAAAAAGGAAGTGCATTTTTGAAAGAATCAAAACGTAAAAAAATAGGTCTTGCGCTGGGCAGCGGCGGCGCGCGCGGGTTTTGTCATATCGGCGTATTGCAAGTCTTGCGCGAAAATAATATCCCGATCGATTTTGTTTCGGGCTGTTCCATGGGCGCCATCGTGGGCGGCTGTTTTTGTACGGGGGTGAATCTTGCCGAAATGGAAAGTATAGCCGCCAAAATCGTTCAGCGCAAAATGATGGACGTCGATATCACGTTCAAAAAACAGGGGATTTTGAAGGGCAACCGCGCCAAATCGTTTATCAAAAAGCTGCTCGGCGACGCCTCGTTCGAGGACTGCCCGATACCGTTCGCCGTTACCGCAACCGACGTTTGCAAGGGCGAGCTTGTAACGTTCACGTCGGGGTCGCTCACCGAGGCGATCCGCGCCAGCTTTTCGATACCCGCCGCGTTTCAAAGCGTCGAATTTATGGATAAGTGCCTTATCGACGGCGGCGTTACGGAGCGCGTGCCGATCCGCGCCGTAAGGGATTTGGGCGCGGACGCGGTTATCGCCGTCGACGCCCTCGGCCCGCCCGAGCCGGTTGAAAAGATCGACGGCTTCCTCGATATGATCGAGCGCGCCTTTATGCTCCTAGATTGGCAGTCCACAAAAACCAAGCTCGCCGAGGCGGATCTGGTTATAACCCCCGCTCAGGGCAACCGTCGAATCCGCGACTTTAAGAACAACCGCGAATCCGTCGAATTCGGCCGCGCCGCCGCCAAAGCCGCCCTCCCCGATATTTTGAAAATTATAAGTTAGTCAAAGTGAGATGATTTTATGGTAGCTTATCCCGCGATTTTTACAATTACAGCTCCGTATTGCAAGAGGCGTTAAAGGCGCAATTAGATATTTAAGAACGTATTCGGTTGAATAAAACGCCGCCGCTCGTGACCGCGTCTTTTGTTGACAACTCCGCCCCGTTTGTGTTAAACTGTCGTTATGAATAGAAAAACCGTTATAAAAATAGCGTTGTCCGTGTTGAGTTTGAGCGCCGCTGTGCTTATGCTTTGGTATATCGCGAATGTCGTTTTGAGCGCGGTAAATCTTTTGGAGCTGATGGGGCGGCTGCCCGACGTTGAAAATTACGTGTTGAGGAATTACAAATTTAACGTCGCGTTCCAAGTTGCGGTGTTGGCGTTTTCGGTACTCACGATTATCGCTCTAAACATATTTTTATGGATAGGGGACCGCCAAAAAAAGCCCGCGCCCGCGCTAAACGAAAACTCTTGTCCGGAGTTTTCAAAGAGCGGGAACGCCGACGGACAGGTTTAAGCGGCTTTTATATTATTACGGGTCTACAAGAATAGAACGCGTTGCGGGGGCGGCCGGTAATGACGGCGTAAAGGTTGGCGGCGCGTTTTTCGACGCGGAAAACGTCGGCGTAACGTTCGTCGAATTTGTCGTAGTCGGAGTTTTGCGCGATTAGGGTCTGAGGCATTCGGGCTATATGGGGGCGAAAATCGGATTTTATGCCCAGCAATTTTACGGGCAGGGGAACCGACGTGTCGGGCGTATTTTTATTTATGTCAAGGAGCGCTTGCAGACAAAGCCGCCGTATTCTGCCCGCCGTGTAGCGTTTCGACTTTGTGCCGTCGATAATTTCGGTCAGAGTGTTGAGCGTTTCGGCGTTCTTTTTTAGTTTGTTTTCCAACCCCTCTCCGGCGTCGAAAAGGTTTGCGAGCGTCTTGCTTGTAAGCGCGTCGATTACGAACGCGTCGAACACGGCGTCATTTTGCGGATGCAATTTTAATTGGGCGAGCAGCGTCGGCAGGCAGTTTTCGGGTATGTATTCCTCTAATCCGTCCGCGCCGCCCTCCGCGATTTTTTGCCTGATCGCCGCCGCGGACGCGGGACCTTCCCCGACGGTAACGTCGTTGTAGCCGCCTCCGACCCGCTTTACGCACAGGGGCACGACGGAGCTTTTGCACCTTAAAAGCTGTTTAATATACTCGATTGCGAGCAAATTATTGGGCCTAAACAGTACTATGTCAGACATACTACCGGGTATATTATGTTTTTCGGCGATTAACGAGGTCGCTTTTGCGTAGCTTTTGGCGTACGGCAAGCCTCCGTTCAATTGTTCGGACAGGAGCCGCTTAAATTCGGACGTTTCGTCGTTTTGAATTTTTGCAAGGGCGGTCAACAGCGCTATGTCGGGGTTTTCGCAGCCGAACGCCAACCGCGTTACGTCCTTAAATTGCGACGCGATATTCACGCCGCCGTAGGCGAAGTATTCGGCGTTCGCGGTCGCGTAGAGCGCGGGTAACTCCGCTACTATATCCGCGCCGTTCATAAGCGCGGCTTCGGCGCGTACGTATTTGTCGACGGCGGCGGGGACGGCGCGTTGAACAAAGTTTCCGCTCATAACGCACAGTACGCCGTCGCAACCCGACAGCCGCTTAGCCTCGTTCAAAAAATACTTGTGTCCGTTGTGGAACGGATTAAATTCGCAGATTACGGCGCAAAGTTTCATAACAATTTCCTATTTTTTTGTTTAGCCGCCTAAAATGATTTTACTTTTGGGAGTATATGAGTTATACTATTAGGGTTACGGTGTGCGGCCAATATTCTTATTATAACACACCGTACAAATTTTAACAACAAAAACGGGAGCAATCAATGAGTAAACTTTTACAAACGGTCAAGCAAAACGCCAAAACTCGCGGCAAAACAATCGTGTTGCCGGAGGGAAACGACAAGCGCGTCGTCGAGGCGGCGGGGCGCATAACGGCGGAGGGAATCGCCAAGGTAATCCTTTTGGGGAACGCCGGACAAATTAAATCGCTGTGTCCGGACGCGCCGCTTGCGGGCGTGGAAATTATCGACCACAAAAAAGTCGATATAACCGAATTCGCCGCGACGCTTTACGAGCTAAGAAAGGCAAAGGGTATGACGCCCGAGCAGGCAAAGGAGCTTTGCCGCGACGAGATGTATTTCGGCGTTATGCTCGTCAAGACGGGCAAGGCGGACGGTATGGTCGGCGGGGCGTGCCACTCCACGGGCGATATGCTGCGGCCGGGGCTTCAAATAATCAAAACCGCGCCCGGCATAAGCACGGTCAGCAGCTGCTTTATTATGGTGTTGCCGGCGGGTTCCCCCTACGGCGATAACGGCGTTATGGTTTTCGGCGACTGCGCGGTCAACCCTAACCCCACGGCGGAGCAGCTGGCCGACATAGCGATAGCCTCGGCAAAGAGCGCGCGCGGCATAGCCGGAATAAGCGAGCCCAAGGTCGCGCTGCTGTCGTTTTCGACGCTGGGGTCGGCTAAGCACGAGCTTGTCGACAAGGTTTCGGCGGCGGCGGCGCTAGTTAAAAAGCTCGCGCCAGACCTACTTTCCGACGGCGAGTTACAGCTCGACGCGGCGATAGTCGAACGCGTCGCAAAATTGAAGGCGCCGCAAAGCCCCGTCGCGGGCAAGGCGAACGTCCTTATATTTCCGGATCTGCAAGCGGGCAATATCGGTTACAAGCTGGTCGAGCGTCTTGCGAACGCCGAGGCTGTCGGCCCTATTTGTCAGGGCTTCAATAAGCCGCTCAACGACCTGTCGCGCGGCTGTTCGGTCGAGGATATCGTTAACGTCGCGGCGATCACCGTCTTGCAGGCGAATTAAGGGTAGGGGGCTTATATGAAAGTTTTAGTTATCAACGCGGGCAGCTCGTCCATAAAGTATCAGCTTATCGAAACCGACAACGAAAGCGTCATCGCCAAGGGAATTTGCGAGCGGATAGGGCTAAACAGCTCCACGCTCGTTCACAGCGGCGGCAAGCTCGTCCATATGGACGGACTCAATATGCCCACGCACGTCGAGGCTATGAAGTACCTGCTTGACGCTTTAATCGATAAAACTCACGGCGTTATCAATAGTATGTCGGACATAGCCGCCATAGGACACCGCGTTTTGTTGAGCGGCGAGGACTACGATTCGAGCGTTCTCATCGACGACAGGGCTATCGGTGTCATCAAAAGCAACATTAATTTAGGGCCGCTCCACATTCCCGCCAATCTTATGGGAATCGAGGCGTGCCGCGCCGTAATGCCGTCCGTCCCTATGGCGGCGGTGTTCGACAACACGTTTCATTCGACTATGCCGGACTACGCCTATATGTACGCGATCGACTACGACGACTACAAAAAGTACAAGCTGCGCAAGTACGGCTTTCACGGCACGAGCCATATGTACGTGTCCGGCGAGGCGCAAAAACTGCTCGGCAAAAAGAATAGCAAAATAGTCGTTTGCCACCTTGGGAACGGCGCGTCGGTGAGCGCGGTCAAGGACGGCAAATGCATCGATACGTCTATGGGACTTACGCCGTTAGAGGGGCTTGTTATGGGCACGCGTTGCGGCGACATCGACGCCGCCGCCGTCGAATACCTTATGGATAAAAAGCATATGGACATCCGCGAGGCGACCTCGTACCTCAACAAGAGGTGCGGCGTTTTAGGCGTCAGCGGCGTAAGCTCGGACTTCCGCGACCTGTCCGCCGCCGTCGAGAGCGGCAACGACCGCGCGCGGCTCGCCGTCGAAATGTTCGCCTACCGCGTCAAAAAGTACGTCGGCTCGTACGCCGCCGCGATGGGCGGACTCGACTGCATCGCCTTTACGGGCGGAGTGGGCGAGCATAGTCCGGCGGTGCGCGAGCTCGTTATGACGGGACTTGAATTCTTGGGCGTCAAATTCGATAAAGCCCTTAACGAAAACGTAAAGCGCGGCGCGGTTTCGCTAATATCGGGCGGCAAAACGAAGGTCTACATAATCCCGACCAACGAGGAACTTGTTATCGCCCGCGAAACCCGCCGCCTTATCGCCGGATAAACGGTGTCGAACGACGAAAAGCCGACGGAAACGCCGACGGGAACGCCACGCAAGCGCGGCTTTATCCGCAAATTTTTATTTCCGGAGCGGCTCGCGTGCATTTTTTGCGACGACGAGCTGCCGTTCGATTCCGATTATTCCGCTTGCGAAGTATGTCTGAATAAATTAAACGAAAAATTTTGCAGCGTTTGCGGCCGCCCCGTAGCTATCCCCGGAGTTTGCGACAACTGCGATTCGCGCGCGGGGACGGACTACAAATGGAGCTTTGCGCTCGCGCGTTCCGCCGCCGCTTACGAGGGATATTTTCGCGGGGCGGTCGCGCGTTTTAAGTACGGCGGCGCAAAATATTTGGCAAAATACTTTGCGCGGTTTATGCTCGACGTCTACAACCGGGCAAGCGCGGAATCCGGCTTTTGCGCCGACGTTATAACGTACGTTCCCCTGCATACCAAAAGACTCCGCGCGCGCGGCTATAACCAAGCTAAGCTGTTGGCGGAATGCTTGGGCGGGCTTTTAGGCTTACCCGTAGCCGACGCGCTTGTTAAAAATACGCACACGGTAAACCTCGCGCGGTTAAAGTCGGAGGAGCGCCGCCTTGCGATTAAGGACAGTTTTTCGCTAAATACCCGTACTATGTCTGACATAACAGGCAAAAAGGCGCTTTTAATCGACGACGTTTTTACCACGGGTTCCACCGTCAACGAATGCGCTCGTATGTTAAGGACGGCAAAGTCGTCGGATATATTCGTCTTAACAATGTGTTCCGTCGCCGCCCCCAAGACGGGCGGGACGAAAATAAAATTGAAAAAGCTGAAATCCGAACGCCTCAAACGCTAAAAGAAAACTCCGGACAAGTACGCGCGAATTTTACGGCAAGATTTTTTGAAGATTTTTAGATTTGCGGGGAAAGCTCGTAGTGTGCTACGAGCCGACGGGTAAAGCTAAAAAGGGCAAAAAAGATGCCGTAAAATCGCGCGCCCCTACGGGTTTTGTGTTTTAGGGTATCTTTTCGATTCTTTTACGCGTTTTCCGCCGCCACGTAGCGGCTACTTGCGCGGCTTACGAAGGAACGCGCAAAATCCCTCGAAAATCTTTCCCTAAAACACAAAATACTTATCCGGAGTTTTCAAAAGCGTTGACATTATTATAAGAAAATGCTAAAATAAATTATGAACATTAAATTGAAGGACGGAACTATTATAGAACGCGAGGCCCCCGTAACGGCGGCGGACATCGCCGCGTCGATTAGCGAGGGGCTTGCGCGGGCGGCTTGCGCGGCTAAGGTCGACGGCGTTTTGGTCGATTTGTCGACGCGGCTCGACGGCGACTGCGCGCTTGAAATCGTTACCTTCCGCGACGATGAGGGCCGCGACGTTTACCGGCACACGGCGGCGCATATTTTGGCGCAGGCCGTCAAAAAGATTTACCCCACGGTCAAGCTGGCGATAGGGCCGACCACAAAGGACGGCTTTTATTACGATTTTGAATTCTCATCGCCGATAAGCCGCGACGACTTCGCCGCGATCGAAAAGGAAATGCAGGCGATTATCAAGGCGGATTTTCCTATCGAGCGGATAGCCGTTACAAAAAAGCAGGCGGTAACGCAAATGCAGGGCTTTAACGAGCCGTACAAATTAGAGATTATCGAGGCGCTCCCTAAGGGCGAAAAAATAACGCTCTACAAGCATGGGAATTTTATCGACCTGTGCAAGGGGCCGCATCTGCCCTCGACGGGGCGCGTCAAATTTTTCACGCTCACGAATTTGGCGGGCGCGTATTGGCGCGGCAACGAGAACAACAAAATGCTGACCCGCATTTACGGCGCGGCGTTCGAAAAAAAATCGGAGCTTACCGAATATATCGAAAAACTCGAGGACGCCAAACGGCGCGACCACAACAAGCTCGGGCGCGAATTAGGCTACTTTATGACGGAGGAAAAAATCGGACAGGGTCTGCCGCTCCTTATGCCGAAGGGCGCTAAGCTGTTGCAGATTTTGCAACGCTTCGTCGAGGACGAGGAGGAAAAGCGCGGGTACAAGCTTACGCGCACCCCCGTTATGGCAAAAAGCGACCTGTACAAAATAAGCGGCCACTGGGATCACTACCGCGACAAAATGTTCATTTTGGGCGACCCGCAAAGCGACGCCGAAACCGAGGTTATGGCGTTAAGACCTATGACGTGTCCGTTCCAATACTATATATATAAGAACGGACTCAAAAGCTACCGCGACCTGCCGGTCCGCTACGCCGAAACGTCGCCGCTTTTCCGCAAGGAGGCGAGCGGCGAAATGCACGGGCTTATCCGCGTGCGGCAGTTCACCCTAAGCGACGGTCACATTATGTGTACGCCCGAGCAGCTCGAAACAGAATTTAAGGACTGTTTGTCGCTGTCGTACCGTATACTCGACTCGATAGGACTTCGCGACGCCGTTACGTTCAGGTTTTCGCGCCGCGACCCCCTCGACAAGGAAAAATATATCGACGATTCGCCCGCGTGGGAACGCGCCGAGGGTCTTATGAAAAGGATTCTCGACGGTATGGGACTCTCTTACGTCGAGGCGATAGGCGAAGCGGCGTTTTACGGGCCTAAGCTCGATTTTCAGGTCGTCAACGTCTTCGGCAAGGAGGACACTATCATAACGATTCAGGTCGATATGTTCCTCGCCGAAAATTTCGATATGTCGTATATCGACGCCGACGGCGAAAAAAAGCGCCCCTACATTATTCATCGCAGCTCGCTCGGCTGTTACGAGCGCACAATCGCTATGCTTATCGAAAAGTACGCCGGCGCTTTGCCCGTGTGGTTCGCGCCCGAGCAGGTCAGACTTTTGTCGTTGACCGAGCGCAACGCTCCCTACGCCGCCGCCGTCGCCCAAAAGCTCGCCGCGCGCGGCATCCGCGTTTCGACCGACGGCCGCAACGAAAAAATCGGCTACAAAATCCGCGAGGCTCAGCTCGAAAAAATCCCCTATATGCTCATCGTGGGCGACAAGGAGGCCGAAGCCTCAGCCGTTTCCGTCCGCTGCCGCCGCCTCGGCGACCTCGGTCAAATGCCCCTTGATTCCTTCCTCGACAAAATTTCCGCCGAAATCGACGGCAAGGTTTGTTAAAATTTTTATGCGGTTATGATTAAGTAACCGAACCGCTCCGTCGCCGCGCGCGAACCGCTTTAAAAACTCCGGACAAGTTTACGCGGCTTTAAGACGCCGCGTTTGTCCGGAGTTTTCTTTTTCGGAATTTTACCTTTCGGGGATTCTCGGCAGAAATTCGCCGTAGAGGGTTTGAATATATTTGCCCATATTGTCGTAGCGGGCGGCGGGGTCTACCGCCATTGAGCGCAGGATGCAGTTTTCGACTACGGGCGGAATCTGCACTCCGAACGCCGAGGGGCGCACAAGGGTGTCGACGGGGGTTCGGGCGGTGGCCTCGGCGGGAATCGCGCCCGTTATGCAGTTATAGAGTGTGGCGCCCGCCTGGTAGACGTCCGACCACGGGCCTTGGCGGGCGTCGGGGTCGTACAGCTCTATGGGCGAGTAGCCCGCTTTTAGGACTATATAGGGCTTGACCACGTTTTGCGTAAAGATACTCGCCGCGCCGAAGTCTATAAGCTTTACGAATTTGTTTTGAACGACGATAATATTTTCGGGGCTGATATCCTTGTGGATAATACCGTATTGATGCAACAAAAACAGCGAGTCGAGGACGGGACGCATAATGTTGAGCGCCTCTTGCAGTACGATGCGGCCGCCGCGCGCGTTAAGGTATTGACGCAGCGAAACGCCCTCCAAAAAGTCCATAACTATATAGGCGGTGCCGTTTCCCTCAAAAAAATCGAGCAGCTTGACCACGCCGTGCAAATGATTTATGCTCGTCAGAATTTTCGCCTCGTTGACGAACGCCGTCAGCCAGTGATTGAACGCGCCCGAATAGCTTTCTTGAACAACCAGCACGCCGCAGCCCTTGCGCGAGCGGGTCGTGTAGCCCTTCGGGAAAAACTCCTTCACCGCCACGCGCGCGGACGTCTGCATATCCCAAGCAAGATACGTTATGCCGAAGCCGCCTATCCCGAGCGGCTTAGACACCAAATAGCGGCCCTTCAACAGCGTGCGGCGCGGCAAAACCAAAAGCGAACCCTCGTTGTCGCCGATCCTTGTTCGGCAGCCCCTGCAAAATCCGCTTTTGTCCAAAGTGCCGAAGCAATTAAGGCATATTCTTTTGATGTTCCGCTTATCAACCGCCATTATATTCCCATTATAGCTTATTCGGGAGTTTTAGTCAAGCAAGTAAACGCAATTATGCGATTGCGCGCAAGTAAACGCGATTATGCGATTGCGATTAAATTTATCAAAAAATTTAATGAAAAAAATTTATTACTCCAAATGGTTTGACTATTATCGTAAAAAGAGATATAATAATAAGGTAAGTTGCTGCCCAAGTGAAAACGCGGGCAGTAATTTATTAAAAGGGAGGGCTTTCGCGGGGTTTTTGTCGGCGTTCGCGCCGCGCCCTTGATTACGGTACGGGTTGTGTTTAGGCTATAAAGGAGTTTGCGCTAATGTACAAAAAGGTCGATGCGAATCTTAACTTCGTTACGCGCGAGTTACAGACGATCGAGTTCTGGAAAAAGAACAGGATATTTGAACGGAGCGTCGCGCTCCGCGAGGGCGGCGACGAGTTTTCGTTTTACGACGGGCCGCCTACGGCTAACGGCAAGCCGCACATAGGGCATATAATCACGCGCGTAATAAAGGACATTATACCGCGTTACAAGACCATGAAGGGTTACCGCGTTTTAAGGAAGGCCGGCTGGGACACGCACGGGCTACCCGTGGAATTAGAGGTCGAAAAGACTTTGGGCTTTTCGGGCAAGGCCGATATAGAAAAATACGGTGTCGAACCGTTCATAAAAAAATGTAAGGAAAGCGTTTTTAAGTATCAGACGGAATGGGAAAAAATGACCGACCGCGTGGGGTATTGGGTCGATATGGAACACCCCTACGTTACCTACGACGACAATTATATTGAGTCCGTTTGGTGGGCGGTTAAGGAAATTTTCGATAAGGGGCTTATCTATAAGGGACACAAGATTGTCCCGTACTGCCCGCGTTGCGGCACGGCGCTGTCGTCCCACGAGGTCGCGCAGGGCTACAAGGATGTCGACGAAAAATCTTGCGTCGCCGCCTTTAAGGTCGCCGCCGAAAAGAATAAGTACTTTTTGGCGTGGACGACTACGCCGTGGACGCTGCCGTCCAACACCGCGCTGTGCGTAAATCCCGAATTCGATTACGCCGAGGTCGAGTCGGACGGCAAAATCTATATTTTGGCGAAGGAGCTTATTAATAAGCATTTTGCCGACGGCGCGTACAAAATTCTGTCGGTCAAAAAGGGAAAGGAGCTTGAACGGCTCGCCTACGAGCCGCCGTTTCCGTTTTATCCGGCGGTTAAGTCCGACCGCTTTTATGTAACGTGCGGCGATTTTGTTACGCTCACCGACGGCACGGGCATAGTGCATATAGCGCCCGCCTACGGCGAGGACGACGCGGCGATCGGGCGCAAGTACAAGCTCCCGTTCATTAAGGCTGTGGGCGAGGACGGCCGTTTCGGTGTCGAGGCGGGCGGCCTTTGCGGAAAATTTTGCAAGGACGCGGACGCGCTTATAATCAAGGACTTATCGGAGCGCGGGCTGTTGTTTTCCGAAATTATGTTCGGGCACAGCTATCCGTTCTGCTGGCGCTGCGATACGCCGCTCCTTTACTACGCGCGCGACGCGTGGTTTATTAAGATGACCGAGGCGCGCGAGCGGCTGCTTACGAACAACGCGTCCGTCAACTGGATTCCTCCGTCGATAGGCGAGGGGCGGATGGCTAATTTTTTAGAGAACGTCGTGGATTGGGGACTGTCGCGCGAGCGCTATTGGGGAACGCCGCTGCCGCTGTGGGTCTGCCCCGACTGCGGCAGGATTAAGGCCGTGGGGAGTAAATCCGAGCTTAAAAAGCTGGGCGGTATTAAGGGCGATATCGAGCTTCACAAGCCCTATGTGGACGCGGTAAAAATCAAGTGCGCCTGCGGCAAGGATATGCGCCGCACGCCCGAGGTAATCGACTGCTGGTTCGATTCGGGCGCTATGCCGTTCGCCCAATATCACTATCCGTTCGAGAATAAGGACGTGTTCGACAAGACGTTCCCCGCCGATTTTATATCCGAGGCGGTCGACCAAACGCGCGGCTGGTTCTATACTCTTTTAGCCATATCGACGCTTTTATTCGACAAGGCGCCGTTTGAAAACTGCATCGTTTTGGGCCACGTCAACGACAAGAACGGTCAAAAAATGAGTAAGCACAAGGGCAACGTCGTCGACCCGTGGTCGGTTCTCGACGTTCAGGGCGCCGACGCGGTAAGGTGGTATTTTTATTCGGCGTCCGCGCCGTGGCTCCCGAGCCGCTTCTACCCCGAGGCGGTCGGCGAGGTTCAGCGCCGCTTTTTGGGCACGCTCTGGAACACGTATTCGTTCTACGTTCTGTACGCCGAAATCGACAAATTCAACCCTTTCGGGCACTCGCTTAAAGACTGCGCGTTATCGCTTATGGACAGGTGGATACTCTCCAAACTGAACACCCTGACGGCGTTCGTCGATAAAAATCTTAGCGAATACAGGATTTTCGAGAGCGCGAGGGCGATCGAGGAATTCACCGACGGGCTGTCGAATTGGTACGTGCGCCGTTGCCGCGAACGCTTTTGGGGCGGCGGTATGACGGCCGATAAAACGGCGGCTTTTATGACCCTGTTCACCGTCCTTTCGACGTTGTCGTCGCTTATAGCGCCGTTTACGCCGTTTATAAGCGAGGCGGTTTATCAAAATATCGTCGCGGGACTCAAAAAAGACGCGCCCGCGTCGGTGCATTTGACGGATTTTCCCGCCGCCGACGGCGCGTTTATCGACCCCGCGCTCGAAGACGCTATGGCCGTTTGCGAGGAGGCCGCCGCCTTGGGACGGGCTTGCCGCAACGCGGCGAATATCAAAAACCGTCAGCCGCTGTCAAAGCTGATGCTTTCGGGCGGGCGGATTAAAGGCTTGGGCGCGGAGTTTGCCGCCATACTTTCCGACGAGCTTAACGTCAAGGAAATCGAGATTATTTCTAGCGCGGACGGCTACGCCGACTACGAGGTTAAGCCGCAGCTAAAAACGCTCGGCAAGCGTTTCGGCGCAAAGCTCGCCGCGGTGCGGGAGCATTTGGCGGCTAACGGCAAGCAAATAGTTTCGGCGGTCGACAGGGACGGCTTTTACGAGCTTACGCTCGACGGCGCGTCCGAAAGGCTGACCCCCGACGACCTTTTGATAACCGTTAAAAACGCCGAGGGCTACGCCTCGCAAAGCGGCTCCGACCTTTCCGCCGTTCTGCAAACGCGGCTTACGCCCGAGCTTGTCGCCGAGGGCTACGCCCGCGAGCTTGTCAGCAAGATTCAGTCGGCGCGTAAGGAAAACGGCTTTTCGGTTACCGACCGCGTGAAGATCGTCTACGAATGCGATTCGGAATTGGACGCCGTTATTAAGCTGTTCGCCGACTCGGTTAGATCCGACACGCTTGCCGATTCCGTTACGGCGGGCGACGCCTCCGGCGGCAGGGAAATCGACGTCAACGGCAAAAAAATCGCGCTCCGCGTGGACAGGGTTTGACTATGACGGCCGATAAATGGACGGATTTCGAGGTCGTCGCGACGGGCGGCGGCGAAAAGCTGGAACGTTGGGGCAAGGTCTACCTTTTGCGGCCCGACCCGCAGGTGATTTGGCGGGCAAAAAGCGATTTATCCGCGTTCGCGCTCCTCACGGCAAAATACGTCCGCGACGGCGGCGGGGGGCGGTGGGAGCGCTTAAAGCCTATGCCGGACGAGTGGCACGTCTCCTACGGCGACCTGACGTTTTTGGTAAAGCCGATGGGGTTCAAGCACACGGGGCTGTTCCCCGAGCAGGCGGCAAATTGGGACGCCATGCGCGCTCTTATAGCGGGCGCGAAACGCGAAATACGCGTGTTGAATCTGTTCGCCTATACGGGCGGGGCGACGGCGGCTTGCGCCAAGGCGGGCGCGAGGGTTACGCACGTGGACGCGGCGAAGGGTATGGTCGAGCGGGCAAAAACCAATTGCGCCCTGTCGGATATTCCGCCGTCCGCCGTCCGCTATATAGTGGACGACTGCGTAAAGTTCGTGCGGCGCGAAATTAAGCGCGGAGCCGTCTACGACGCCGTTATAATGGATCCCCCCAGCTACGGCAGAGGCCCGAACGGCGAAACGTGGAAAATCGAGGACAGCGTGTACGATTTGGTCGCGCTCGCAAGGGAAGTCCTGTCGCCCGACCCGCTATTCTTTTTGATAAACAGCTACACTACGGGCCTGTCGCCGACCGTAATGTGCAATATCCTGAATCTTGTTACGGACGGCCGCGGCAAAACGTCGGGCTACGGGCTTAATCTGCCGACCGCCGAAAGGGGAGTACTGCTCCCGTCGGGCGCGTCGGCTATGTGGACGGGAGGGTAATATGGACGAACCGATAATTGCGCCGCAAGGCGATATAGAAGCGGCAACCGCCGAAACGCAAACGGCGCGACCCGCGCCGCCCGGCGAAAAAGCCGAAACGCGACCCGCGCAAGCAACCGCCGGCGAAACGCCGCAACCCGGCGAAAAAGCCGTTAAGCCCGACATAGCGCGGCTGATACTGCACGAGGACAACCATATAATCGTCGTTCAAAAGCCGCAAAACGTACCCACGCAAGGGGACAGCTCCGGCGACAAGGACTTTTTGACGATGATTAAGGAATACGTAAAGCAAAAGTACGCAAAGCCGGGCAACGTCTTTATAGGACTCGTCCACCGGCTCGACAGACCCACGGGGGGCGTTATGGTGTTCGCAAAAACCGACAAGGCGGCGGCGAGGCTGTCCGAGCAAATACGCGACGGCGGCTTCAAAAAACGTTACTTCGCCGTAACGGTCGGCGCCCCGCGCGACAATTTGGGCCGCCGCGTCAGCTACCTCGTAAAGGACGAGGCTAACAACGTGGTGCGCGAGCATTTTGCGGCGGTAACGAATTCCAAAAAGGCGGAATTGGAATATAAGTTGCTCGATTCGGCGACCGACAATCTCTCGCTTATCGACGTAAAGCCGCTCACGGGCCGTCCCCACCAAATCCGCGTGCAGCTCGCGGGGCTCGGGTGTCCCGTATTCGGCGACGGCAAGTACGGCGGCGGGGCGGCGGCCGGCGCGGGGCATAATCTCGCGCTGTGGGCGTACGAGCTGTCGTTTAGCCACCCCACGCAAAAAACCTCTATGGTATTCAAGTGCTTTCCGCCCGAAAAGGACGTTCCGTGGAAATTCTTTCCGATCGAAAAGTATATGAATATCCAGCGGCCGCGCTGATTAGGCGGTCCCCGCAAACTTTCAAAAATCCAAAAAATAAAATAAAAATACATAACAAAAAAGGAGAACCACAACTATGATTTACCCCCACATCGAAAGACTGCTCTGCTACGCGCAGGCAAACCTGCTCCTCGACGATCTGGACGTGCTTTACGCCCGCAACCTGATTTTAGACGAGCTGAAACTCGCCGATTACGTGCAGTACGAAATCGACGCCGACGCCGTAGAGGAGCTCGCGGTGCCCGATTCGCTTATCGAGCCGCTTGTCGCCTACGCGCTCGAAAACAAAATCATCAAGGACGGCGAGCAGGAATATTTTTCGGACAAGCTTATGAGCATCGTTATGCTGCGCCCGTCCGAGGTCGCCGACATATTCGCCGACCTTCATTCAAAGAACCCTCAAAAGGCGTTCGACTGGCTTTACGATTACAGCATAAAGAGCGACTATATAAAGCTGTCCAAAATCGAAAAAAACAAGCGCTGGGAGGCGAAGGGAACAAAGGGCAAAATTGAGGTTACCATTAACCTTTCCAAGCCCGAAAAAAGCAATAAGGACGTCGCCAAGCAATTGGCCGCTAAGACGTCGAACGCCTACCCCGAATGCAGTATCTGCAAGGAGAACGAGGGCTACACCAACGGCGTACAGTGCCGCCGCACGCTCCGCACCGTTCCCGTTACCTTAGGCGGCGAGGACTGGTTTTGGCAGTTTTCGCCCTACGCCTACTTTAATCACCACGGTATTGCCGTAAATTCCGAGCATATCCCCATGAAGGTCGACCCCGACACGGTGCGCAAGCTCCTCGACTTCGTCGACTTTATGCCGTCGTACTTTATCGGCTGCAACGCGGCGCTGCCCGTAA
Organism: Clostridiales bacterium; assembly: GCA_031276725.1. Classification (GTDB taxonomy): domain Bacteria; phylum Bacillota; class Clostridia; order Christensenellales; family Pumilibacteraceae; genus RACS-047. Next base: position 15,297 of record JAISMM010000050.1, read on the forward strand.
TCGGCGGCTCGATCTTGACGCACGACCACTTTCAGGGCGGGCAAAAGCTGCTGCCTATGCATAAGGCCCGGCCGTTCAAAACCGTCAAAAGCAAGGAATATCCCTACGTCGAAACGTCGGTTCTCGATTGGTACAATTCGGTTTTACGCCTCACATACACGGGTAAGGAACAGCTTATCGAGTACGCGGGCAAGATAATCGCCGCGTGGGAGGACTACTCCGACGAAAGCGTCGATATTATAGCAAAAACCGATTCGCGGCATAACGGCGTAACGCCGATCGCCCGCAAGCTGCCCGGCGGCGTCTATTGCTTAGAGCTTATTTTGCGCAACAACCGCGCGAGCGAGGAGTTCCCCGAGGGGATTTTTCACTCGCACCCCGAATTTTTCCCCGTAAAATCGGAGTCAATCGGGCTTATCGAGGCGATGGGACTGTTTATTCTGCCGGGACGTTTAGAGCGTCAGCTCGGCGCCGTCGAAAAGTTCATCACCAAGGAGGTAAAGTACAGCGAGGCGAAGTTGGAGCCCGATATGGCGCCGTTCGCTCCGATGATAGCAAGGCTTATAAAGGAGTCGGGCTCGGGAAAGGTTTCGCCCGTCGAGGCTCAGCTCATTATAAAGGACGAAATTAACCGCGTTTGCGAGGGGATTCTAGACAACACCGCCGTTTTCAAGAAAGACGAGAAGGGCGTCGCGGCGTTCGACAGGTTTTTAGAACTTATCTAAAAAGAACGTCCGCCGCCGGATGCGGACATTCTTTTTGCAACGGCAAATTGCAACGGCATACGGAGTGAATAATTATGGCAGCACAAAACGAATTCGTAAAGGACATAGCCGATATAGATTCGGACTTTCCGCAGTGGTATACCGACGTGGTGTTAAAGGCGAAGCTCGCCGACTACGGCCCGGTCAAGGGTACGATGGTAATCCGTCCCTACGGCTACGCGGTTTGGGAGCATATCCAAGCGCAAATGGACGCGCGCATAAAGGCGACGGGGCACGAAAACGCCTACTTTCCGCTTTTGATTCCGTACGGCTTTTTGCAAAAGGAGGCCGAGCACGTCGAGGGCTTCGCGCCCGAGGTCGCGCTCGTAACGCACGTCGGCGACACGCCGCTTACCGAAAAACTCGCGGTGCGCCCCACAAGCGAAACGATTATTTGCGATATGTATTCAAGGTGGGTGCAAAGCTACCGCGACCTGCCGCTTTTAATTAATCAGTGGGCGAACGTCGTGCGGTGGGAAAAAACCACGCGCCCGTTTTTGCGCACGTCCGAATTTCTGTGGCAGGAGGGTCATACCGTCCACGCCACGGCCGCCGAAGCCGAGGAAGAAACGATTAAAATGCTGAACGTCTACGCCGAATTTTCAAAAAACGTTCTGGCGATTCCGATGCTTTGCGGCAAAAAGAGCGAAAAGGAAAAGTTCGCGGGAGCGCAGGACACCTATTCGATCGAGGCGATGATGCGCGACGGCAAAAGCCTGCAAGCGGGCACCTCGCACAACCTCGGGCAAAACTTTTCCAAGGCGTTCGGCATCAAGTTTTTAGATAAGGACGGCGAACATAAGTTTGCCTATCAAACCTCGTGGGGGACTACCACGCGTCTTATCGGCGCGCTCATTATGGTTCACGGCGACGGACGCGGACTCTTTTTGCCGCCCGCCGTCGCGCCCGTTCAGACCGCCGTCATTCCGATCGCCGTCCACAAACCCGGCGTTATCGAAGGCTCGCGCGCTTTGTGTGCCGAGCTCGCGTCGGCGGGAATCCGCGCAAAAATCGACGAAAGCGACAATTCGCCGGGCTGGAAGTTTAACGAATGCGAAATGAAGGGCGTTCCGCTAAGGTTGGAGCTCGGGCCGCGCGACATCGAAAACGGCGTAGTAACGGCGGTTCGCCGCGACAAAATCGGCGAAAAGCTCACGCTGCAACGCCAAAATATCGCACCGTGCGTCGCCGACATTCTGCAAGACATTCATTCCGGTATGTACGAACGCGCCGAAAAAAATCTTATCTCGCGCATACGCACCGCCCACAATCTTTCCGAAATGAAAAAAGCCCTCGACGACGGCTGCTTCGCCCTCTCTATGTGGTGCGGCGACCCCGCCTGCGAACGCGCCGTCAAAGAAAAAATGCAAGGCTCCTCGCGCAATATGCCCTTCGATCAAACCCCCGTCGGCGAGCGCTGCGCCGTTTGCGGCAGACCCGCCAAGTACAAAATCTACTTCGCCCGCGCCTACTAACAAAACTTCTTCACGGGCTTACACGCTTTATTGATAAGTCAATATATTCTACGCCGCGTCTTTTTTGCTATAAACCGCCTTCTTTTTTCGCCGATAAAAGCGACGGCAAAAGAACTTGAAACATGGTCGGAGCGTTTCGACGCGCAAGGGCCGATGAGCAAAAAAGCTACGCTGTCGAACATAATAGAGCGTGCGACGGTATACGAGGACAGCATAGAGGTTTTCTACCGCATAAAGTTAGAGAGCGATACTGGGAATGACAGAATCCCGTCCAACGGTAGCGAAAATGACGGAAACGACGATTTTGACGGCATAAACGGGGCTTTTCTATCCAAAAGGTTTGTACAAACGTGTCAACAAGCAACGTGGTGGACAGTCTCGGGACGATTCGGGCGTTAAGGGACAAGGGCGTGCGGGTTGTATTCGAGAAAGAGAATCTGACGAGTACGGACGCGGCAGGCTTTATAAAAGGAGGGTGGCTGAGTTGTGATAAAGTCGGCAAGGTGCAAATATATACGATAGCGGGCGAGGAATAAAGAATCAAAGATGAGTTCAAGACTGCCTGAAAAAAGATTTTGATTCCGCGCAGAGCAAAAATGAGCGCACTACGAAAAGCAAATCAGGGTTTATGAAAAGATATTTTCACAATTCACGAAGTTATCTATGAGCCGATTCATAAAATAATTTTAAGCCAAATCATAAAATCACTTGACAAATTCGTTTTTTTTGACCACAATATAGCGACGGAGGATCACCGACTATGGAAAAAGAATATTTACCAAAAATAGCGGATCGGGCCTTGGACGAATCGCTTGAGGCATCGGGCGCGGTTCCGATTGAGGGGTCAAAATAGCGCGGTAAAACACGCACCGCAAAGCGGAAAACAAATAGTATTTTGTTTATGCAAGATCCCGATCAACACGACGATTATATGAAAATAGCGGGGGCTAAGCCGTCCATATTGTTGGACGGCAAAACGCCGAGGCTTATAGACGAATGGCAGGTCGCGCCAATCCTTTGGGATGCGGTGCGCTTTGCCGTAGACCAACGCTCGGCGACGGCACAGTTTATCGTACATACTGCACCCGACAACGGTGCGGGGTTTTGTGCTATCGAAAAAGGCAGGGGCGACGGCAATCTTGCATGATGTGGTAGAGGACGCTGACGTTACTTTTAACGGTTTACTGGAAGCGAGCATCGATGCCGATGTCGTTGCGGCGATGGACTGTTTGACCAAGCGCAAAGGCAAAAAACCCGACGATTATTATAATCGCGTTGCAAAGAACGGTATTGCAATTGAGGTCAAATTTGCCGATATGCGGCACAATTCGGACGCAACCCGTTTCCCACCGGGAGCGGAACAAAGAGGAAAACTCCGGACAAGTGCGGCGGGTTTAAGACAGGGTATTTTTTAGATAGAAATTGACTTGTTGTTGCAGGCAATAGCGCCGCTACTGCCAAAAAAAGAAGAGAATTTATTAGTTGACGATGAGCGCCTTGCTTGCGAGGGGCGCGAAAAGTCGACAGCAAAAGGTTTACCTTTTATAGCAAAAAACGCGTCTTAAAGTCGCCTAAACTTGTTCGGAGCTTTCCGAATAGGGCATTGTCACGAATACGTTGATAAACAAATCAACACCATTCTGACAATGCCTCCGCATAATGGATTCTGACAATGCCTCCGCATAATGGGGGGGGGACACGGAAAAGCTACCGTTGTCGGTGCGCCGTACGTAGTTTGATAGCGTAGGCGGGGGATAAGATAACGCACTTGAAAGTAGGATCGGTTTTTTTTGACGACCTCGCCGCGCGTCTTGAAAGGATCATAATAAAACCAAAAGGGCGACGCGGGCCGGAATATGAGCGTATCAAATATGACGTTCCGGATGGATTACGCCCCGGGCGCGGATACTGTCGCAAGGCTACCGACGAAGAAACGGAATAGAAATTACTCTCATTTGCCGCTATGCACACGGCTTTACCCTGAACCGTACGGTTCAGGGAAAGTCATCTTAATTATATCTTGTCGAACACTCTCACATAGTCGACCACAAACTCGTCCGGCAAAACCGTTTGCTTTAATTCGTCCGACGGTTTGTCAAGATTGCCCACTCTATATCCTTGACACTCCGTGCTCAACAAAATAAACTGCTCCACATGACTTGAAACCTCGGTTGTCGTTGCGGTTTTTTTGCCGTCGCAATAGAAGATGTAGCCATCCTCGTTCCACTCGACCCCAAATCTATGGAAGGCGTCATGAGAGGTATTTTCGGGGAAATATTCAACTCTCGCCACACGCTGGCATTCCGCGGCATACCCGCCCAGAAAGAGGCCCGAGGTTACTTTTTTTGTCGGCCCGTCAAAGCACTCCAAAATATCACATTCTATGCCGCTGTATTTACCGTCGATCGTAGTGCCTATCGAGGGTGATTGAAGCCAAAAAGCCGACCACCAACCCGGTTGTTTTTGCAATTTACACCTAACCTCATAATAGCCGAATCTATGCATAAAGGTAGGTTTGGGTAACTTTTCCAACGGCCAAAAAGGCCTTTCGCCAAACGTGCTTATGGCGTTACGGCCGTTTATTACCATATAGTCGAACGCGTTAGAGCCTGTCTGCAACTGAGTTGAATAATAGTTGCCGTCTTTTGCGACGAGTTTGAACAGTAAATTGCCTTTGCCGTCTAATTCTACGCCCTCTTCTTTTATGTAGGTTTTAGAGTTATACCCCCAGAATTTTGTCCTATATAACCATTTATCAGGGTCGGGCTTTCCCCCCTTTTTTCCGTCAAACTCGTCCGCCCATACCAACCTCCATTCGGCATCCGCCGGAAGCAAGCTGTCTTCATGCCCGTCAACCACATAATTTTTCATTTTGATTCTCCTTTATTTTTTTGATATGTTATACATAATCAAGGTTAATTAGTGTTTTTAACATACCTTAACGAAATATTACCATTAATTTTACATTATGTCAAGAAATGTCTATATGTTTTCTTACTAAGTTTTTTTGAAAAATTACTATCGAATATGAATTTAGAGTTTCTTTGAGTGCCAAAACGCTTGACAAATACGGCAATGAGGGAATATAATCGTAGTCGTAATATTTTGGAGAAATTACCGTGAATATTAAAATAGAAAAATACGGGTACTTTAATCTCGACAACGAATTAAACGTACTTACTCCTCAAAGAAATACAACGTTGTATGAGGTAGAGTTTATTACCCGCGCAAACGGGTTTAATTATTCTAATAAAAAAGAATACCCCATACTTCCGAACCGTTTGATTTTTTACCCGATCGGCGTAAGGCGTTATGCTAGGGGCGGCTTTGGATGCTGGTATGTTCATTTTTCGTGCTCGGACGTTTTTGTCAATTCTTGCTTACCCGCAAAGCGTAAATCCGTAATTGTTGCCGACCCCCAAGTCCTTACCTCTTCCTTTCAGTCCATCGTCAAAAAAATGATTGCGGGCTCATCGGCCGACGTTCTTGCGGCTCTTTCGGCTCTGTTATACATTATATCTCACTTTGCGGAAGGCGCCTGCGCCGATGACGGCAATTCTCTCAATAGCGAATCGACTTTCACTAAGCTGGAGCTTGCTAAAAATTTTATAGATTTGAATTTCAAAAATATTTCATGGAAAATGGCGGCCGACCATATCGGTTACAGTCATACGTATTTTCATAATTTGTTTAAGAAGTATTTTTTGCAAACTCCGCACGAATATATAATCGGTCTGAAAATCAATCTGTCTAAAAAGCTTTTAATAACTACAAATTATACCGTTCCGCAAGTAGCCGAGGAAAGCGGCTTTAATAATTTTACCTATTTTTCCTATTTGTTTAAGAAAAAAACCACAGTATCTCCGCTTACCTTTCGCAAAACTTATTTGCCGTAAATTGCTTTTTTTTGCAACGGCGGTGTTATTACCCGCAAAAACAAGTCGGTTTTTATCTAAAAAATTCGCCGGCTTAAAGCCGTCCCGCTTGTCCGGAGCTTTCTACGGCGTTTTGTCCGCTTTGCGTTTCGCGGTTGTGCCGCGCGCGATTAGGTTGTGTTCGACTTGTATAAGCCTCGGGGCGGACGGCGCTTGCGGATTCAAAATACGTTCCAAGAGTAGCCGCACTGCTGATTTGCACATAGTTTTTTTGTCGAAGCCGACGGTGGTAAGCGGCGGATTGCCGTAGCGCGACGACGGAATGTCGTTTATGCCCATAACGGAAATATCCCCGGGAATTTTATAGCCGCGCTCAAAAAGCGCTTTCATCGCGCCGACCGCGATCTCGTCGTACGCGGCGATAAATGCCGTGGGCGGAGTCTTGCCGGAATCAAGCAGATTTTCGATTAACGAATAGCCCGCTTCTTCAAACCGCAAATCCGTACAGAGCGCGGATTTAGCGTCCGCGCGCAAACCGCATTCGCGCATAACGTTCACAAAAATATCGATTTTGGCTGCGCTGAGCTTTTCGCTTAAAAACATAATGTCGCTATGCCCCAGCTTTTTAAGATGCGAAACGGCGTCTAAGATTATTGTGTGAATGTCAAAATAAACGCAGTCGTTAAGCTCGGATTTTACGATTTTTACAA
>JAISMM010000060.1 GCA_031276725.1 Clostridiales bacterium
TTGGACTAAATACAGCCATAAAATAGGCTATTTTTGAAAAATTGCTGTATATTACGCTCATTTCCTTTATTCTTCATCTATGTTCGTATCCCCCAAATCAATGTCTTTGTGACAATGCCCTCCGGGGAGGGGTGGCGGCGAATGCAGACATAAACGCACAAAGTTCCGGGCGGTCAAAACGGGTTCGCGCCGCCGGGGCGGTTGCATTATTTGGTAATAGTCCTTTGACCGTTCCTAAAAATCGCCTTTTGCGGATTCGCTCCGCAAAAGGACTCTTATCAGAGTCCGACCGGGTCGGGAAAGGCAAGCGCAACGTCGCGCAGACCCGACCCGCGTGTGGTCGGCAATTAATCCTCGGAGACCTCGCGCTCGGAGCCGCGCAGGACTACTGTCGGCTTGGCGGTTTTTTTGCCGTTGATGGCGGCGCCGTTTATTATGAGCTCGAAGGAGCAGCCCAGGAATCCAGCGGCTTGTTCGGACATAACTATGCGCGAAAAGTAGATTTGCAGGTATTCCATAGTCGAGGAGATCGCGTCCATAAAGATATAGAGGCGGATTACGCGCTTTTGCTCGTCGACGGAGATATAGTTCTTTTTTATCGCCATATTGACGCGGTCGTGAATGTCGGAGGCGTCGTAGGCGCGGCGGCGGACGCGCGAGCGGTGGGCGTCGGACTTGTCGGCTATAATGAGCGCGGCGGCGAGAGCGTTTACGGGCGTACCCGTTTCCTCCTCGTGGTTGCCGATCGCGCGGACGATTTGGGCGATTTCGTTGACGTCCATACGCATACGCAGAAGAATTTCGTACGCCAAAAGCGCGCCCGTGGGGCCGTGATTTTTGCGGTTTACGGCGTTGCCGATATCGTGAATCCAGCCCGCTATCGCGCCGAGTTCTATGGTGCGGCCGTCGTAACCGAGTGCGCGCAGAATGTTGGCGGTCGTTTTGGAAACGTAGCCCACGTGCCTTAAACCGTGCTCGGTGTAGCCCATAACCTCCAAATTATTATTCGCCGTTTCGATAAGCGCCCTAAATTCGGGGTTGGACTTTACCGCGTCGAGGGTGATGATTTTTTTAGCGCCTTGTGCCATAGTTACCGCCTTACTACCTTAAATTCTTTATCGCGGCGTAATACTCGTCGGACGAAAAGTCGCGCGTGTCGTCCACGACGCCGCCGAGCCGTTCTATCGCGTTTTTGATTTCGATATATTCGAGGTAACCGCAATCGTCGAGCGCCTTATAAAGGAGCGGCGCGCACCGCTCGTCGCCGTACTTGCCCAAATACCCGGCGCAAAGCGGAGGATTATAGCCGGATGCGAAAAGGTCGGTCAGGAGCGCGAACGTGCGGTCGTCCTTTTTGGCGTTGACGAGGATTTCGGCGAGGTCGGCTTTAAGAGCTTCGTCGGCGCCTTCGAGCAAAGGAAACAGCAGTCCGCTCACGGCGTCGGCGTTTTCGGCGAGGATTTCGACGGCAAGCTCCTTTAAGCCCCCGTCGATTCCGGCGAGCGGCAGCCATTTTACGAACGTTTCGAGCGGGGCGGGCGCGTCGGTTTCGCGCAGCAAATTAATCGCGATAAGCTTTTGCTTGGGGCTGTACTCGCCGTCGATTACGGCGTAAAGACCGGCGGCGCATTCGGGAACGGCGGCGATTCTGTCCATCAAAAGCGAGCAGGGGTTTTGGTCGCCCGTACTCGTGCCTATCAAAATATCTATAAGCTCCGCGGGCGAGGCTATGTTGTCAAAAAAAGCGCGGGGGGCTATGCCGCCTATCTGCGGGCAGGGACTTGCCGCCCACTCCTCGTAGATTTGGGGAACAAGCTCCTCCATTTCGTCGACGCTGTTAAACGCGCTTTCGTGTTCGGCGTACCAGCTTACCAGGTAGTCCTCGAAAAGTTTATCAAAATCAATCATATGTCATTCGCTCCGCTTCGCCGTTTCCGTCGTTTTTTTGCCGCCGGAATTCGCGCGTTTTTTATCGATTATGTTCAAGTATAGCATAAAATCCTTTATTTGGCAATCGAACACCTCGCAACAATACGAATCCTGCAAAAAAATTTTATTGATGCCCGATTTGTACGCGATTACCGCCGCCAGCGCCGCCGGCTTGAACCGCTTGCGCCCGCCGTGCAAAAGCGCCGCCGCGACCTTTTTGTACCAAATATTCAGCTTGCGGTCGAAACCCGACTCGATAAACGCCAGCGTGCAATAGACCTGCTTGTACGCCGAAAGAAACGCGGCGTTGTCCGTTACGGCGGGTACGGACGGACGGAACCGTTGAAACTTTTCGCCCACCACTATCTGTATGCCCTCGTCGACCGCCTCGGCGTTGCCGAGAAGCTCGTAAAAGACGGCCTTTTTTGCGACGACGGGAAAATCCGAATCGAGTAGCGCCTCGCGCATGTAGTAGTAGCCGATTTCGCTTTTGGCGAGCAGAACGCCGACCTTTACCGACAGCGGAAGAACGCCGCCGTAAAGCGCCCACGTAACCGCCTCGTAAAGAAGATCGTCCGTAAAAACCGCGCAGGCGAACTCCTCGGCGTCGCCGCTTTGGTTGTAGCGTTTTTCGATGTATTCGACGTATTCGGCCTTTGCCGCCGCCGGAATTTCGAGGCTTAAAGCGAATTCGCCGCGCCCCTCCAAGCGGTCGATCTCGCGGGCGAAGCACCGCGCCGCGCCGTCCTCGGGATAGATGACGGACGCCCTTATAATGACGTCCTTCGCCTTTTGCCTGTTGCCGTTGTTGGCGGCCGACAGCGCGTTAAGGACGAGTAAATCGCGCTCGTAGGGCATCTGCGCAAGCGCGGCGTCGGTGTGCTTTTCGGTCAAGACCGAATCCCCCACCTGACTCGCGCACATAACCGTTTTTAAGCGGTCGGCGTACGAGCTAAGGTCGAAGGCGTCGAGCTCCGCTAAAAGTTTTTTAACGTCGTCGCGGCGGTTTTGCATATCGAGGCCCAAAATCTTGGTGCAAAGCGCGGTAACGTTATTTTTATCGCGGCGCAAAATTTCGTCGCAGCGGACTATCCCCGCGTCGACGTCGCCCTCGGACATATCTATAATCGCAAGATAATTCACGGCCTCCAAATAGCGCGGCGAGCTTTTTGGCACCGTTTCGATCATCTGCCGCGCGTAGCCGGAATCGCGGCCGCCCAAAAGCTGCTTGGCAAAATCGAGTATATAACCGCCGTCGTTGCCCTTGTCGAGCCGCAGCCGGGGCGCGGGCGGCGCGGCGCTGAGATCGATCGCCTCGAAGCCGTCCTCGGTGTCGAGCGCGCCGGATTCGAGTCCCAAATTCAGGTAGTAGGCGGCAAGCTCCGGACGGTCCGTAACCGCGTAATTCTTGATAAGACCGTAAAAAACCTCGTCGAGGCAGTAATCGTCCGCGGCGAGCCGAAAATAATACTTGTTGGACTCGTCGAACAGCCCCATACGGGCGTAGACCTCGGCGATTTCAAGCCTGAGCTCGGCGTCGTCGTCCGACAAAGGGTCGTCTAAAAAACGCTTTGCCGTAAACAAAAGGTCGAGCGCCGACACAAAATCGCCCGCGTCCGAGGCGGCCGCCGCGAGCTCGTAATAGTAGCCCGCGTTGCTTTCAAATTTTAATACTTTTCCCATTTGACGGCTTTTACGCTACTTTTTTTTGTTGACGTTGAATTTTGCCTTGCTCTTGTTCGAGGGCGGTTTTTGCGCGGGCGGCTTGTCATTATTGCCCTTCTCCGCCGGTTTTGCGGGCTTTTGCGGCGTTTTGGCGGGCGCCGACGCTTCTAATTCGGCGAATTCGGCGTCGATTTCGTCCTTGACCGCCTGCTTTTCCTCGGCGAGCTTCGCTAAGTCCGCCCGCGAGAACGTCGCGGATAGCGGCGTGTAGGTCGAGCCGTCGTCGATACTCTTGATTTGGCGGCCTATAAGGGCGGGGTTGTTAAAGCGGGTGTTCTTGCTCATAAGCTCGCGCTCGGCGCGTTTTTTTAATTCGTCCTCGGTGGGTCGGTATATCCCCCGGTTTTTAACCGCGCCCTCCACGCGGTCGTTGACGAATTTATCGAACGCCCAATGCGCGTAGACCGTCCATAAAAGAATAATGTACGACAGCCCCAAAAGTATAAATATCATAACGATTATCATTCCCAAAAACGGAATTCCCGACGCGAACATAAGCAGAACGACGGGCAGAACGCTCAGAATAAGCATAATGATATTTGTGGGCAAAAGCGCTATCGAAAACAGAAAGCTGTTCCTTACGAGCGGAAAAAATTTAAGGTTATAGGTTACCGCCTGCGTCGTTAAAAATATCATCATACAAAGGAGTATCACGAGCGCGATGACGGACGCGGCAAGCCCGATAATCTTCCACGCGGCGTGAATGTCGAGCCGATCGTACGAGGAGATCGCCACCATCACGAAAGGAAACAGCGTGGCGATAAACACGGACGAAAGCAAAAACGGCGCTATGTTGGACTTGACTCCGCGAAAGAAGTGCGCCGCCACGCCCACGCCCTCGCCCCATACGAACCGCCGCATAACGTAGAACGCGCCCGACAGCCCCGCGAACAAAACCACTATGCACGGAATGAACATCATATACATCCGCACGTTGTGCATAAGGTTGCGGATTTCGCCGATTTCGGCGGCGTCCGGAACTACGGGGTAAGCAAGCCCGATATTGCCCGAATACGGTATCATTCCGGCGTCGACCGTTTTGGCAAAGTACGTGAGCGCCCACACCGCGATGAGCGGCAACGCGAACAGGAGCGACAAAAGATTAATCTTGACCATCGCCCCCAGACGCCCGAAAAACACGTCCTTAAACTGCGCGAAACGCGAATGCGGCAGCTTGTCCGGCGTAAAATCGGGCAGGTTGTCCTTGCCCATAGTTATTCTGTAAATGAGTCCTTTCTTTTCTGCCATTGGTGTTAATCTCCTTTATTTGGTTTGCGTTGCGGGCAAATAGCGGCGCCCGTACGGGTTGCGTGCGGCGGGGTACCTTAATCGAGTACGTCAATGTACACTCATTCGAGCCGCCAAACGGCTTGCCGTTTGCAGGGCGCGCGAGCTTGCGGGCTATGCCCGTAATACGCGGGCGAGGTTGGCAAACCGGAATCTGTCGCCCGTCCAAACACCTATCATTGCCCGCCTGTTCCGTCCGTCTGTCGGTCGTTCCGTCCGTCCGTTCCGCTTGACCGTATCGACGCCGCTATTCGACCGCGCTCACTATTCTGTAAAACAGCTCGGCGGCATACAGGAGCGCGCCCTCGTCAAAGCCGAACGTGTCGGAGTGAAGCGGCGAATTGTAATTTTTGTCGCGGCAGCCGTTCCAAACCATACAGCCGTCGACGTGCCGCGTGTACGCGCCGAAGTCCTCCGCCATATAGACGGGCTCGGCGTCGGTTACGTCGGGGCAAAGCCGCTTGACCTTGCTAACGGCAAAGGGCGAATTTATTGTAGGCTCGTAGACGCTGCCGACGGCGACGTTGTGCGACGTGCCGAATTTGTTGTCGGATTCGACAAGCAGCCGCGCGAGATTCATCATAATTTCCTCCGAATGCGCGGAGTCGAAAAAACGCAGAGTGCATTTTAGAAGAGCGTCGGAGGCGACTACATTGCGCGCCGCGCCCGCCGAAAGGGTTCCCGCGTGCAAAAGCGTGTTGTTCTTATGCTTTTCGTTGACGGACGGAAAATTATTCACGATATACGCCGCGCACTTTAACGCGTCAAGCCCTTTTTGAGGCTCGGCGCAGTGGGCCGCCCGCCCCGTTATCGCGATATCGAACTCGACCGTGCCGGCGAACATAGGCCCCTCTACGGTCGAAAGCGTTCCCGTATCGAGCGACGGCGACATATGGACGGCGTAGATCTCGTTAACGCCGTCGAGTACGCCCGCGTCTATCATAGTCTGCGCGCCGCCCTCGCCCTCCTCGCCGTATTGAAATATAAGCCGCGTACTTCTATCGGGCGGCGACGCGGCAAAAAACTCCGCGAGCGTCAAAAGCGCCGCCGTATGTCCGTCGTGGCCGCAGGCGTGCATATAGCCGTTATCCGACCTAAAAGCTACGGGCGTCCTTTCGCAAATCGGCAGCGCGTCCGTGTCGCACCGCAGGGCGACAAGCGGCCGCTTAACCCGACCCGCTATGTCGCAGTAAACGCCCGTACGCACCGTCTTATACTTAAACCCCGCCGCCTTCAACACGCCGCAAATATATTCGCACGTCTTAAACTCCTTGCCCGACGGCTCCGGATTCCGATGCAACAGCCGCCTGTGCTTAACAAGCCCCGGCAACAACTCTTTTATCCGTCCACAAACTTCCATACCCGTATTATAATAGATTTTACAAAAAAAAGCAATCGCTTTGCGGTAAATAAATAATTACGCGCCCCGGCTAAGCTTGTTCAGAGTTTTCCGCTGTCGGGACAATCCGGAAGTCTTTCGTCGTACTTTGCGCCGCAATGAGGGCAACGCACAAAAACTATCGTATTCATTTTTTGATAGTTTTTTCCTTAATAACAAACTCGGCGCGTTCCTCCTTGGCTCCGGGTTCTCCGCCCGCATTTTTAGTCGAATTAAAAAGAGTCTTTTGCCCGTCGAGCATATTAAAGGCGCGTGCAAGACCCTTGTAGAGGAAAAACGTCAATAGGGCGGTAAGGATTCCGCGCAGAAGGTTGAACGGCAGGGCGGCAAGGAGCAGGTAATACCTAAAAAAGCTGTCGCGCGTGATGCCCTTATAGAGCGGGCGCACGGCGTTAAGCAAAATATTCCAGTCGCCCTTAAAGAAAAACCGCACGTAGAACGGTATAAGTACGGCGTAGTTGGCGACGAGCGCGACGGCGGTACTCGCGGCGATTCCGACCGCCAACGCGGCTACGGCGCCCCCCTTTGTGCGGCGGCGCTTGTATATGAGCGACGAGGGCAAAATGAAGGCGAGCCCGATAAGAAGGTCGGCGAATTCCCCCACGTAGAGCGTCCCCGACAGCGGCAGCTTTGTAAGAATTTTTATGAGCAGCACGGCGACGGCGGCGCGCGGACCTATCATAAAGCCCGTCAAGAGCGCGGGTAAATCCGAAACCTGAAAGTCCAAAAACGCCGGAAACAGCGCGGGCAGCGGAAACTTGACAAACACGTACAGCACGTACGAAAGCGCCGACATAAACGCCACCGTAGTTATTACGCGCGTAGGCGTCGGCTTTTTGTCTAAAATAATTCCGTCCATAAAAAAACACCTCCGAAAAATATTCCGAAAAACTATCGCTCGGGGGTGCGAAAAAACTACGTAATTTAACGCTTATCGTATCCGGACTGTAAAAAACTCCAAATTTGTCAAGAGTTTTCTTTACCGTCGGTCGGGGAATTTCACCCCGTCAAGGCGAAAGATTTTTACAAAAAAACGTCCTTCGCCGTCGCAGACTGTAACTGCCGGTGGGGAATCGCACCCCGCCCCTAAGCTAACTGTTATATTAGCACATTTTGACGGAAATTGCAAGCGTTTTTAGAAGGGCAAAAAATTAACGCGTAAAATTACCTGTCTATACCGTCGGCGTAGGCGGCGAACATTCGGTTCCACAATTCCATACTGCGCAGCTGCGAGGCGGCTAAGAGCTTTGCCATAGACTCGGTAGGGCTTTGCGGGCGGCCGGCGTATCTGACCTTTGTGTCGTAATTTTTGAGGGCGGCGTAATAACGCTCCTTTTCCTCATAGCGAATATCCACGGGCAAAAGTCCGATTTTTATAAGCTCGGTATTTAGGAGCAGCCGTCCGACTCTGCCGTTGCCGTCGACGAACGGGTGAATCCGTTCAAACTCGCAATGATGCTTAGAAAGCGCGTGAAACAATTCGAAAAAATCACATTCTCCGGTCGTTTTTATATTTTCGAACGCCTTCAAATCGGCGTTAACCGCGCTAACGTAGTCCGCCATTAAGCGCGGGACGGCCGCGCAAGAGGGCGGTCGGTACGTTACCTTGTTTGAAAACCCGTCGCCGACGTAAACCTCGATATTGCGGTAGCCGCCCGAGTGCGTGAAACCCGGCATAGTTACGCCGTGAATTTGCCTTATGAAGTCCTTGGATATATCCGCGCCCCCTTTAACGCTGTCGTAAACGAGCCAATAGCCCGAGCGGTAGCCCGTAAGCTCGATATGCTCGCCGAGCGAATGGTTCGCAAAAACGACCCCCTCTTTAAGAATGAGCCGCGTTTCGTCGTAGGTGAAAGAATTGCCCTCGATCGCGGTGGAATTGTGGCAATTCATTATTGAAAAATCGTCGTAGTAGCGCCTTGCGACGTCCTCCGGAATCGGACGCATACCGCACATTTTGTTGAAATTTTCGGCTACTTGCGCGATTATGCCGATATATTTTTGCCGTTCGCTCATAGGCTTGACATACGGACTCCTTGCGCCGATTTTTTTATAACACCATTATACCATACTTTTGCAAAAACCGTAACGGTTTTGAGAGGATTTTTTGCCCGGCGGCTTGCCGGCGGCTACTTTGCGGAAAAGCGGGTTACGTTTG
>JAISMM010000067.1 GCA_031276725.1 Clostridiales bacterium
ATCGATCCCGAAAACGACAAAATTACGCTCCTAAACGTAAAAAGCTCCAAGTCCGTTATCGTGGACGCCACCATCGACCAAAACGCGCAGGCCGTCGTCCTTAACTTCAAAAGCAAGGGCAGCTCGGTCATAACCGTTTGGCTCACCGACGAAACGGGTCGTCAATACGATTACTCGTTCACCGTCGAGAATATCGACCTGCCCGCCCCGAGCTTCTTCGTCCGCATCGCGGCGAGCGTTCAAAGCAAACCCGTAGCCTACATTGTCGGACTAGTGCTGTTTGTTGTGCTGTTGATTATACTAATCGCTATAATCGCCGCAGCCCGCAAACGTAAGCGTATGCGCGAGGAAATCGAGGCCCTGCTCGTGTCCGAAATGGAACTCGAAGAGCAGATGCTACGTCTCGCCGCCGGTCCTTCGCCCACGTTCTATCAAAGCTACGGCTTCCTGTCGCCCACGCGCAGCGTCCAAAACAACCCCGGCTTTATGCTCGGCGACGGCCGTTCTAACCCGACTCCCAACCCCAACGTCATGGGGCTCAACGCGGGCGCCGGTCAACCCTCCGTCGGCGCGGGTCCCGCCCAAGCCTCCTTCGACGCCTCCTCGTTCGACTTCGACGACGATGACGACGACGACCTGTAAAACGGGCTGAGGGACGGCAACGACCTGTAAAACGGTGCGAGGGACGGCAACGACCTGTAAAACGGTGTGAGGGACGGCAACCGTCTATAACAGCGGACAGGCAACCACCCCGGCGCTAACGCGCCACCCCTCCATAGAGGGGAATCACCGCTTAAAAATTCCCCTCTGCGCAGGAAAAGCCCTGCAACTCAAAAATTCCCTTCCATAGATGGGAATCACCGCTTAAAAATTCCCCTCTATGGAGGGGTGGCGGCGCACGCCGCCGGGGTGGTTGTTTGTCCGCCGCATTCGGCATATCCCCAAAATTCCCCTCTGCGGAGGGGTGGCGGCGCACGCCGTCGGGGTGGTTGATTGCTTGCCGCACCCGGCGCATCCCCAAAATTCCCCTCTGCGGAGGGGTGGCGGCGCACGCCGCCGGGGTGGTTACTTGTCCGCCGCACACGGCATATCCCCAAAATTCCCCTCTATGGAGGGGTGCCGCGTTAGCGGCGGGGTGGTTCACTGTTAAGGCAAAGCCGTTCAAAAATTCCCCTCCGGGGAGTGCCTCGCCCGTGTATACGGGATTAGCTCGCAAGCTTGCGCGCCCTACAAACGGCTTCGCCGTTTGACGGCTCGGTTCGTGGCGGCGAACGCCGCCGGGGCGGTTCACTTCTAATTCTAAACCAAAAACGGTATGCAAGTCCCAAAAGACCCGCATACCGTTTTTATTTTCGGCTTGCAAAGCGGCGTATTCTTGCCGCTTGACAAATTTTCTTACATATGTTACAATAACGGTATGATCTCATTCGCGGCGCCCATTATTATGATTATCGTCGGGACGGTTGTCGGCGTAGCCTGCATAGTTTTCGGCGCGGGGCTGATAAAGCGGCAGATAAAGCTGTACAATTCGATTACGCTTGTAGAGCTCAAAAGCACCAAGGCGCACTATATGCTGTTTGCGCCCCCGGTGGCGTTTTTGATTATATTCACGGTATTCCAGATGATTGACCCCGCCGCGTCCGAGGTCGCCCTAAACGCCGAGCGGCTCGGTATGAGGCGCTGGCAAACCAACCTCACGCTCGGATTTTTGCTGTTCCTGCTCGTGTCGGTCGAATTCCTGCTCGTGGTGCTGCTGCAAAGCAAGGGCGGCGTCGTCGACAGGGGGATATACACGTCGATACTCTATCTTGATTGGTATCACGTTCACGATTATATCATCGACGAGGAAAGATGCGTCGTAATTTTGACGTCCCAAAAAGACACGTTTGCGACCCTGCGCGGCACGACGCCTCCCTTGCGCGTTTCAAAAAACGACGTGGACAAGCTCAAATTCATATTGAACAAGAACAAAAATAAGTTTTCGGGCTTTTAAGAGCGAACCGATAAATTGGTTTAAGGAGTAATCGATTATGAACGTCAACGACAAAAACGGAAGCGCGGCGGCTAAAAGGCTGGCGGCGATCAAAAAAACCGCGGACGCGCCGAAGCTTGTCGGCGACCCATCCGAAACCGTGCCGTTTGCGTGGCGCGCTCCCTTGCGCGTAAGCTCCGGCAAAAAGCCGTCCCGCATTCTGAAAAATTTGACGGCGGCGGAAAAGGGGAGGTCGCTCCCCGCCGTTACCGACCCGGAGCGGTAAAAAGGTCGTTGATAGCGGCGGTGCGGGCAATTTTTTTCTTAACGGTTTGTCGGTCGCATTCGGCATATCTCCAAAATTCCCCTCCGGGGAGGGGTGGCGGCGAACGCCGACGGGGTGGTTACCTGTCCGCCGCACTTGGCATATCCCTTGAATTCCCCTCCGGGGAGTGCCTCGCCTTGTTGACGGGCTTAGCTCGCAAGCTCGCACGCCCTACAAACGGCTCCGCCGTTTGACGGCTCGGTTCGTGGCAACGGAGTTGACGGGGTGGTTACCTGTCCGCCGCATTCGACATATCCCTTCAATTCCCATCCGGGGAGGGGAATTTTCAAGCGGATAAAGCTAATAATTGAACCACCCCGCCGCTAACGCGGCACCCCTCCGCAGAGGGGAATTTTAGGGACGCGCCGAGTGCGGCGGGCGGGCAATTTTTTCTTAACGGTTTGTCGGTCGCATTCGGCATATCTCCAAAATTCCCCTCCGGGGAGGGGAATTTTCAAGCGGATAAAGCTAATAATTTAACCACCCCGCCGCTAACGCGGCACCCCTCCGCAGAGGAGAATTTTAGGAACGCTCCGAGTACGGCGTGCGGGCAATTTTTTTCTTAACGGTTTGTCGGTCGCATTCGGCATATCTCCAAAATTCCCCTCCGGGGAGGGGAGGCGGCGAACGCCGACGGGGTGGTTACCTGTCCGCCGCATTCGGCATATCCCCAAAATTCCCCTCCGGGGAGGGGTGGCGCGGTAGCGCCGGGGTGGTTCATTAATTAGTAATAACCGCTAGCAAGTTTCCTTGTAATCTAACGTAGCGGCGGCTTCGGGGTCTATATCGCAGGCGGTTATGCGGGCGCGCTGGTCAAAGCCGGAGCTTGTAGAACCGTCCGAATCGCCGGCGTCGGCGGCCGTTTCGGACTTACCGAATTCCGCGTCGGCGGCCGGTGTTGCCGCAGCGGCGGCGGCCGTTTCGGGCTTGCCGAATTCCGTGTCGGCGGCCGTTTCCGCGTCGGCGGCAAGCGGTTTTGCCGTCGTTTCGGCGGCGTTAAGGTTTGAAAAGGCGACGCTCATCATCAGCTTTATGCGGTTGATTTGGTTGACCTCGCTCGCGCCGGGGTCGTAGTCTACGGCGACGATATTCGCGGTGGGCTTAAATTTTTTGAGCGCCTTCATAACGCCTTTTCCGGTAACGTGGTTAGGCAGGCAGGCGAACGGCTGCATACAAATTATGTTGTCGACGCCGTTATGCATAAGCTCCAACATTTCAGCCGTCAAGAACCAGCCCTCGCCCGAGATATTGCCGAGCGAAACAACCTCCTTCGCCATCTCCGCCATTTTCGCTATATGCGTGGGCTTGCCGAATTTGGTGCCTTCGAGCGCGCGCATAACGGGCTTTTTAAGCCGCTCGACGTACCAAATGGCGACGGAGCTAATCAGTTTTTTGACGCGCTTGCCGTCGAGCAGGTCGTACTTTATAAGGTCGTTATAAAAGCCGTACATAAAAAAGTCGAGCAGATCCGGAACGACCGCCTCGCCGCCCTCGGACTCTATGAGCTTAACCGCGCGGTTATTCGCCACGGGGTGGAACTTGACGAGGATTTCGCCGACTATGCCCACGCGCGGCTTTTTAACGTCGTTTACGGGAAGCTCCGAAAACTCCTTTACGATGGCGGCGACGTTTTTGGCGAATTCATCGCGGCCGCTTGCGAGCCGTTCGCGCAAAAAATCCTCCCACTTTTTGTGAAGGCGGTCGGCGGAACCTTTTTCCTTTTCGTAGGGGCGCGTGCGGTACAGAACGCGCATAAACAGGTCGCCGTACATAAGCGATATGAGCATACTCCTTAAAAACGGCAGGGTGAGCTTAAAGCCGGGGTTTTTTTCGAGACCCGCCGTGTTTAGCGAAATTACCGGAACCTGCTCCATATTCGCCTGTTTAAGCGCCTTTCTTAAAAGCGCGATATAGTTCGTGGCGCGGCACGCTCCGCCCGTCTGGGTCAGCATAACCGCCGTTTTATTAAGGTCGTAACCGCCCGTTTGCAGCGCGTTTATGACAGACCCGACCGTCAAAATAGTGGGGTAGCAGGCGTCGTTATTGACGTACTTCAAGCCCGTTTCGATCGTGTCGGGGCTGTCGGGAACGACTTTAAGGTCGTAGCCGTAGCGCCCGATCGCGCTCTCTAAAAGCGACAGATGGACGGGGGATATTTGCGGCGCCAAAATGGTGTATTCCGCCTTCATCGGCTTTGTAAAGACGGGCCGCGGTTTGGGCGGAGGAAGCTCCCTTTGCGGCTGCGCCGGGCGGCTTGACCGCTCGTCTAAAACCGCCATAAGCGAGCGTATGCGTATACGCGCCGCGCCCAAGTTGTTCACCTCGTCGATTTTTAGAACGGTGTACAGCTTGCCCGCCTCGTCGAGCAGTTCCTGAACCTGGTCGGCGGTTACCGCGTCGAGTCCGCAACCGAACGAATTCAGCTGCACAAGCTCCAAATTTTCGTCGCGGCGGACGGCGCCGGCGGCGGAGTAAAGGCGCGAATGGTACATCCACTGGTCGACCACGCGAATGGGCCGCTCGATTTTGTTAAGGTGGCAAACGCTGTCCTCCGTCAGCACGGCAAAGCCATAGGCGTTTATCATTTCGGGTATGCCGTGATTGATTTCGGGGTCTAGGTGGTAGGGCCGCCCCGCGAGTACGATGCCGCGCCCGCCCGCGCTTTTGAGCGTTTTAAGAGTTTTTTCGCCCATTTTGCGAACGTCGGACTTAAAGCGTTCGTCCTCCTTTCGCGCCTCGTCGGCCGCCGCGTAAAGCTCCGCCCTCGGGATGTCGGGAAACTCCTCGCACAGCCGTTCTTTAAGCCGTTTAAGGTTGTTGTAGGGGACGAACGGCGCCAAAAATTTTACGTCCGCGCCGAAAACCTCGTTCATATTGTTGCGGATAACCTCGGGGTACGTGCCTACCACGGGGCAATTATAGTGGTTGTCCGCGTTCTTGTCCTCGACCATTTCGTAGGGGACGCACGGATAAAAAATGAATTTACAGCCCGATTTGACAAGGCTCGCTATGTGGCCGTGAACGAGCTTCGCCGGGTAACAGACGGACTCCGAGGGCATGGTGTCGATGCCCATATCGTAGACGCTCCTAGTCGAGCGCGGCGAGAGCGCGACGCGGTAGCCGAGCCTTGTAAAGAACGTAAACCAAAACGGATAATTTTCGTACAGGTTCAAAACGCGCGGGATTCCCACCGTGCCGCGCGGGGCGTTATCGGGGGCGAGCGGCTTATAGTAAGCGAACAGACGCGCGTATTTTTCCTTGAACAGATTCGGCAATTTCGGCGGCGCGTCGTCCGCCGCCGCCGCGCCCTTTTCGCAACGGTTATTCGTTATAAATTCCCTGCCGTCGGGGAATTCCGACACGGTCAAAAGGCAGTTGTTGCCGCACTTGCCGCACCTGCGCGACGACTTTTTTACGCCGAAGGCGCGGAGCCGTTCGGCGTCCAAAAGGCGGCTTTTTCCGCCCCGATATTTTTCGCGGCTCACTATCGCCGCGCCGTAAGCGCCCATTAAGCCCGCCAAATCCGGTCTTACCACCTCGCGGCCGCAAATAAGCTCGAACGCGCGCAGCACGGACTCATTCAAAAACGTACCGCCCTGTACGATAATTTTGTCGCCCATCTGCGAAAAATCGCGCAGCTTTATAACCTTAAAAATCGCGTTTTTAACGACGGAATAGGCAAGCCCCGCCGATATGTCGGCGACCGACGCGCCCTCCTTTTGCGCCTGCTTGACGCGCGAATTCATAAACACCGTACAGCGCGACCCAAGATCCACCGGCGAGGCGGATTCGAGCCCCTTTTTGGCGAATTCGTCCGCCGACATCGACAGCGCCGAGGCGAACGTTTCTATAAAGCTGCCGCAGCCCGACGAGCACGCCTCGTTGAGCAAAATGTCGCTTATAACGCCGTCTTTAAGGCGCAAGCACTTCATATCCTGCCCGCCGATGTCGAGTATAAATTCGACCCCCGGCAACACGGCGTTGCTCGCTTTTTGGTGCGCCATAGTTTCGATTTCGCCGCCGTCGACCCCCAGCGCCGACATTATCAGCCGCTCGCCGTAGCCCGTTACGGTCGAATAACCTATGTAAGCGTCGGAGGGCAAAAGCGAATAAATTTCAAGCAAAATATCGGTAACCGTTTTTAAGGGATTCCCCAAATTCTTGCCGTACCACGAGTAGAGCAGTCCGCCGCCGGAGTTTATAAGGGCGGCCTTAGTGGTGGTCGAGCCGGCGTCGATTCCTAAAAAGCACGCGCCCGTATGACCCTTAATGTCCGCGAACGGAATTTTTGTTTTTGCGTGCCGCGCCCGGAACGCCGCCAGCTCCTCCTTGTTTTTGAACAGGGGAGCAAGCCGCTGAATTTCGTTCGTCCGCGCCCCGTTCATCGCCGCTATCCTTTTTGCAAGCTCGGCGGACGGCATAGTTTCGCCGCCCAAAACCGCCGCGCCTATCGCGTTAAATACCTCGGCGTGCGGGGGGAATATCGCCTCGTCGGGTTTAAGCGTCTCGACAAACCGCGCCCCCAATTGCGAAAGGAACCTCAGCGGCCCGCCCAAAAAGGCGACCCTGCCCCTTATCGGCTTGCCGCAAGCGAGTCCCGATATGGTTTGGTTGACGACCGATTGAAAAACCGACGCGGCTATGTCGGACTTTTTTGCGCCGTCGTTTATGAGCGGCTGAATGTCCGACTTTGCGAACACGCCGCAGCGCGACGCGATCGGGTGGATTATTTTGGCGTTCTTGGCAAGCTCGTTAAGCCCCGCCGCGTCCGTGTTCAAAAGGCTCGCCATCTGATCGATAAACGCGCCCGTCCCGCCCGCGCAGGTGCCGTTCATACGCTGTTCCGTCCCGCCCGTAAGATACGTTATTTTAGCGTCCTCGCCGCCAAGCTCTATCGCCACGTCCGTTTGCGGTATAAGCAGTTTTATCGCCGCTACTCCCGCCACGACCTCCTGAACGAACGGCGCGCCCAGCCACTCCGCCACCGATATTCCGCCGCTCCCCGTTACCGTAAGTGAAAAATTATCGTACTTTTTTACAAGCGGACTAAGCTCCCGCGAAATCGTCGCCCTAATGTCCGAAAAATGCCGCGCGTAGCTCGAATGCACAAGCGCGCCGCCGCCGTCCAACACCGCGGTCTTAACGGTAGTCGAGCCTACGTCAAGCCCGATCGAATACTTTTTCATACAAAACCGACCTCCGCCGTTTTGCTCCTAACAGATTTCATACCCTAATTATATCCTCTTACGCGCCGAATGTCAAGACAAAATTGTTTAACATATCGCAAAACCCGTATCGGCGCCGCTAAATGCCGCGCAAAACGTTGACATTAAGCCCAAAATATAGTATAATACACTACGGTTTGACCCAAAAATTCCTACGCGGAGGTGGCGGAATTGGCAGACGCGCAGGTCTCAGACGCCTGTGGTTAATTCTCGTGTGGGTTCGAGTCCCATCCTCCGCACCAAAAACGACTTTTTAATAAGCGCGGCGGTTTTAAGTCGCCCCGCTTGCCCGAAGTTTTCCGTTCGGAGCTTTTACCGAACATTTGCCGCCGTCAAACGGGCGCGGCGGCGGGGAGGATGCCGTGTATGTACGACAAGAAAAAAGAATTTAAGCACATAGAGGCGCATATGGTTCTTTTCTGCATTTTTTTCGCCCTGTCGGTGCTGTCCTTTCCGGCCATACCGGCAGCCGTCGCAATGTTTAATAAATTCACGGAGGTACCCGACACGGATTCCGCATTCGCGATGGCCGGTCTTGTTCCGGCCGTGCTGTCGATTTTTGTGCTCATCTTCTCTATCGCGATATTTAGCATTTTCTCTTGCATCTCATTATATTCGGCGATTACCTTGTTGTCGTCCGACACGAAACACATTATTTGGATGGCTCCCTATTCCGCCGTCGTAATAACAATCGGAATTTTGCGCACGGTTATAAATTAAAGTTAAGCCGTCGGCTTTAATAGTCGAACCGACCCGACGCTAACGCGCCGCCCATCCGTCGAAAACTCTAAAATAAGTACTCGCGAATTGCTCTTGTCGTTTGACAAGAGCAATATTTTTTGATAAAATTATCTATGGACGAAAATTGGGACATTCGTTGTGCTATAATTAAATAGAGATTTTTCGACAGGATTATATATGGGCGAAAATTGGGACGTCCGCCGTGTTATAATTATAATAGAGATTATTTGACAGAATTATCTATGGGCGAAAATTGGTACATTCGTTGTGCTATAATTATGATAGAGGTTGTTTGACAGAATTATCTATGGGCGAAAATTGGGACATTCGTTGTGTTATAATTATAATAGAGTATATAGGAGTATATGATATGCAAGACAATAAAAGCCGACTAGGTAATAAGAAAATATCTTTGTTGCTCGTTTTGAACGCCCTTGAAAAAGCGAGCGACAAGGATAATCCTATAAAACAGATTCACCTTGCAAAAATGGTGAACACGTTCGGCGATAAGTTGGGTATCGACGTTTGCTGCGACAGAAAAACGGTCGGTCGCCATCTAAAATTGCTTTCCGCAGTCGGCTACGATATTGTAACCGTAAAGGGACGCGGTTACTATCTTGAAAGCAACAAATTTACTCTGCAAGAAAGCGACGCGCTAATAAATCTAATTGAATCCTCAACTTTGTCCAAGACCGTAAAAACACGCCTAGCCGACAAGATTCTTGCCCAACGGGTAAATGTTGACAAAAAGAACTTTCTGAAAGATATCGACCCGTAAAATCGCGTATATCGAATGGAGTACCCGAAAAAAATTCCCAAAAAATTCGACATTTTTTTTCAAAAACCGCCTCAAAACGCTTGACAAATCGGCGGAAAATTCCGGATAAGCGCGGCGGATTTTTTAGATAGAAATTGACTTGTTTTTGCAGGCAATAGTGCCGCTATTGTCAAAAAAAGAAGGCAATTTATAGCAAAAAAGACGCGTCTTAAAGCCGACAAAGCTTGTCCGGAGGTTTTCCGAGGGGGGGTAATATTAAACGGCAAGACCGTCGGCAATCGAACGTTATTAAACCGAGATTTTGGAGGAATATTATGTTAATGCACAAAAAGCCGGCTGCGGTTGGAAAGGTTTCGGCGCAAAAGCCGTTGACCGCGGAGCAAATCAAGTATCT
>JAISMM010000087.1 GCA_031276725.1 Clostridiales bacterium
CTCGGGGGTGGGGGGGCGGGGCCCGCCGACGGGGTGGTTGATTGTCCGCCGCATTTGGAGTGTTCCTTGAATTCCTCTCTGTGGAGGGGTGGCACGTAGTGCCGGGGTGGTTTGATTATTAAGATGTAGCCGAATAAAAGAACGATGTATTAAGACAAACTTTTTTGAGCAGTTAAAACTAGTAGTTTAACCACCCCGTCGGCGTCCGCCGCATTCGGAGTGTTCCTTGAATTCCCCTCCGGGGAGGGGTGGCGCGTCAACTGCGGGGTAGTTCGGCTATTAAAGTTGCAACCCTCTAAAATTCTCCGCTTGTCGCAGCGGAGGATTTTTAATTTGCAAAACATTTGTAAATACCATCGGCTATTTTCTTGATTTTTAGCAAGCGCTATGGTATAATTTAACTATGAGCGGCGGCAAAGTGTCAAAAAGAGCGGTATCGCTTATCCTTGTGTTAACGCTGTTTTTCGGCGTTGTTCCGGTGTTGGGGTGCACTATGGATGACAGTGATTTGGACGAATATTGGAATGTCCACTATGTTATGGGTGAAACCGATCAAAATCTAAAAGTGGGCGTTAGAGTTTCCGGGATAAGGGAAGGAAAACAAACCGAGCAATATATGAGCTTACCCAAGACTATTGCCGACGAATCGAAGATCGTGTTAGAAGGTGATATTACATACTTTGGCGTTCCGGGAGCAGTGAATCCACCGTCAAATACAAAAAGTGCCGTTGGTTCTTATATGTATAGGCTCGAAGGCATGATTATCGATGCGGATCTCGTAGCTTGGGAAGGGACGGGATATGTTGGGTTGATTAGTTCTGCTCCGCATTTGTATGATTCCGGTTTATATATCTGCGAGGATTTTTTTTATGACGCATTTAATTTGAGGTGGATGGATTTTGATGGAAACATATCGATTGATGAGTCAGAACCGCCTTATTTTTATATTAGTGAAATAGATTTAGAAATGAAACACACCGGATTTTATGCTATGCAAGTAACTATGATATATCGAAATCTGCCTATGCGCGAGGAGTATAAAAAATTAGAATACTATTCAAAAACAATTTTTTCGGATGAGATTTATGACGGGGTAATAATAAAGGATTCCGAGTTTTACGGTTTTTTGTTTGACGCCGTAGCTACGGAGATTAATATACCCGAGGGAGCGACAAGTATCGCTAACGATATATTTTACGGCGGTTTACACGAGGATTCGGTTGTTGAAACGTATCGACTGCCGACCACGATCACGGAAATACGGGCCGGTAACGGTCTTGCAAAATTAAAGGACTTAAAAACCGTGTACGTATCGGAAAATACCGTAATAGAGGACGGCGCGTTCCCCTCGTCCGTTAACGTTGTAAGATATTAAGCGCCGCTCTTTGGCCACTCAAAAAAACAACCGTTTGTCCGCTTTTTATTACCCGTTTTCCGTTTGACTATTTTCGACAAAAGGAATATAATAAATAGTATGCAAAGGTACGACGTCATAATAATCGGGGCGGGGATAGCCGGAATGACGGCGGCCGTTTACGCAGCGAGGGCGGGCAAGCGCGCCGCCGTGTTCGAGCGGAGCATTCCGGGCGGGCAGATTTTGCGCGCCGCGCACGTCGAAAATTATCCCGGGTTCAACGGAATTTCGGGCGCGGAGCTTTCGCAAAGGGTAGCGGAACAGGCGGAGGCGCTTGGGGCGGAGTTCATTTACGCGCGGGTCGAAAAAGTCGATTTGACCGACGCCGCGCAAAAGACCGTCCGCACCGCCGTCGGGGACTACCGCGCGCCCGCCCTTATAATCGCCACGGGGCGCGGAGAGCGGCGGCTGAACCTTAAAAACGAGGACGAGCTTGTCGGCGGCGGAGTAAGCTACTGCGCCGAGTGCGACGGCGCGTTCTTTAAGGGACGCACGGTGGCGGTGGCGGGCGCGGGGCTTACCGCCGTTAACGACGCGCGTTATTTGTCGGCGATCGCCAAAAAGGTGTACCTGATCGGCGGGCGGCGGCTGCCGGAAATCGGGCTTTCAAACGTCGAACCTGTCGAAAACGCCAAAATAACCGCCTTAAACGGCCCGCCGTTAAAAAGCATCGTATTAGAACGCGGCGGCAAGACCGAAATTTTAGAGGCGGACGGACTGTTCGTCGCCCTCGGGAGCGCGCCCGACAGCTCGCTGGTGCGCGGCGTTCTCGACCTTGACGGAGCGGGCTATATAAAAACGGATTCGGCGATGCGCACAAACGTAAGCGGCGTATTCGCGGCGGGCGACGTAAGGGTCGCGCCTCTGCGCCAGCTCGTAACGGCGGCGTCCGACGGAGCGATAGCGGCGACGGGCGCGGCGTCCCTCGTCAACAAAAACAACAAAGGAGACCGACTATGATTAACATTTACGCTATGAACAAGGGCGCGCGCCAGATCGAGCGTCGCGAGGCGATTACCGAAAATTGCTGGATCGACCTTGAAAATCCGTCCGATAAGGAGATCGCCGACGTTTGCGGCGCGACCGGAATCCCCGAGGAAATGGTCAAAGCCGCACTCGACGAGGAGGAGCGCGCGCGCATCGAAACCGAGGACGGCAACACCCTTATAATCGTCGACATTCCGATCATCAACGACGAATCGGAATGGTATATCTATTCCACTCTGCCTATGGGCGTCATCTCGAACGAAAAGTATATGCTCACCGTTTGCCTGCGCGAAACGACCATTTTGGGCGACTTCATAAAGGGGCGGGTGCGCAACTTCGACGTCAACAAAAAGACGCGCTTTTTGTATCAAATACTTTACCTTAACGCCATAAAATTTCTGCACTGCCTAAAACAGATCGACCGCACAAGCAACCGCGTTCAGCAAAGCCTGCACCGCTCTATGAAAAACAAGGAGCTTATACAGCTATTAGACCTTGAAAAAGCGCTCGTCTATTTTTCGACGTCGCTCAATTCCAATCAGGTCGTCATAGACCGAATCAAGCTCCTTTCGGCGATTAAGCATTACGAGGACGACAACGACATTCTCGACGACGTTATAGTCGAAAACCGACAGGCGATCGAAATGGCGACCATCTACCGCGACATTATGAGCGGAACTATGGACGCGTTCGCCTCGGTAATATCCAACAACCAAAATATCGTTATGAAGCTCCTCACCGCCATAACGATTTGCCTCACAATCCCCACCGTAATATCATCCCTTTGGGGTATGAACGTCCCCGTCCCTTTTTCCGATAAGCCCTGGGGCTTTCTCGTCGTCATAATATCCACGATTGCCGTCCTTGTGCCGGTGATAATTATTATGATACGCAAAAATATGTTCTGAATGCGGGGCGCTCAAAAGCCCGTTGATAGCGGACGAAAAGCGGAACTCTCGGATTGTTGTTGAATTCCCCTCCGGGGAGTGCCTCGCCTTGTTGACGGGCTTAGCTCGCAAGCTCGCCCGCCCTACAAACGGCTCCGCCGTTTGGCGGCTCGGTTCGTGGCACGTAGCGCCGGGGTGGTAAGGGTCTTACCGCCGCCGCTTTTATAAGGCGACTTACAAAAACAATCAACCACCCCGTCGCTAACGCGCCACCCCTCCATAGAGGGGAATTCAAGGGAGTTGCCGGGGTGGTAAGGGTTTTACCGCCGCCGCTTTTATAAGGCGACCTGCAAAAACAATCAACCACCCCGCCGCTAACGCGGCACGAACCGAGCCGTCACCCGGCAAAGCCGTTTGCAAGGGCGAGCACCAACCGGAGCACAGCCCGTTAAGAGGCGAGGCACTCCACAGAGGGGAATTCAAGGGAGTTGTCGAGTGCGGCGGGCGGACAATTTTTCCTCAACGGTTTACGGGGGCTATGAAAAGTCCGTTGATAGCGGACGAAAAGCGGAACTCTCGGCTTGTTGTTGAATTCCCCTCTGCGGAGGGGTGGCAACGGAGTTGCCGGGGTGGTTGCCCGCCTGCCGCACAAAAAAATAAAAAAGCACAAAAAAATAAAAAAGCACAAAAAAAGAAAAAGGCACAAAAAAGTAAGAAAACACAAAAAAATAAAAAAGCACAAAAAAAGTGTGTAAAAACGGTTGACAAATTCCAAAAAACGGTATACAATACACATATGGTCAAAACGGCAAAAATGCAACAAATGAACACGGAGTTCTGCGGGGGGGGGTACATTTAGAGGTATCCCCATTTACCCGTAGTTTGTGCATAAGTCGAACGGTAATTTTTTTATCGGTCGGCTTTTTTGTTGCGTCCGCGCCGTCTTGGCAAATTTTAATCTAGGAGGATATTTTTATGAAAAACAGGCTTTTGACAATCGTTGCCGCGCTTTTGGCGGCGCTTATGTTCGCGTTCGCGGCGGGCTGTACCGACGGCGGCGGAACGGCGACCGACCCCGGGAATACCGACGGCGGCGGGGACAAAAAAACGGAAACGCCCGCGACCTACACGGTTTCGTTCTTTCTTGATAACGGCGAGGGCGACGTTCCGGCGCAAACGGTGCAAGAGGGCGCAAAGGCGGCAAAGCCGTCGACCGACCCTACGCGCTACGGCTGCACGTTCGAGGGGTGGAGCGTAACTCCGCTCGCGCTCGCCGAATACGACTTTAATACGGCGGTTTCGGCAAACACCACGTTGTACGCCTTTTGGGCGGGCGCGGGCGGCGAGCTTTACACCGTTACATACGACCTTAACGGCGGCACGGGCAACGTCCCGCCGCAAAAATACAGACCGGAATGGGAATATTTTTACTACGCCGAAATTCCGCAAAAGACCGGCGCCGTTTTTCTCGGTTGGGCGATCGACGGCTCTAACGATTACGGCAACGTAATAACGAACGGCTCCTACAACGGCGACGCGATCGAGGACGATATAACTCTGTACGCTTGTTGGGGCGATCCCGCGAACGATTTGGACGTTTTTCGCTCGATATTCCTTTTAAGCATGGTAAACGTAACCGGCACATATACAAGCGGTTCTTTTGGGGGCCACGAGCTAATCGTGGCGACTAATTATGTGCACGGAATCGTCACGGCTCAATACCAAAAAATCTATTATCTAGTCTGGCAAGAAGATTGGGTTTATAGCGACGGTAATCTGTACAGCATCCTTGAAATCGATGGAGAAACCGTTGCCCGAAGAGATTTTGTGCCGCAAGTGTTTGGTTCTTCATACGCGTCCGGTGCTAGCGCACTAATGTCCACGCTCACAGGATTAGTTCAAATGCAGGAAGCTGAAGCTTTTACTGTTACAAAAACAGCCGACGGTTACAGCGTAACGCTTGACGATCAAACAATTGATTGCACCGTATCCGGCGGAAAAATTACCAAAATGAGCGGGCAAGATATATCCTCGTCTACCGAAAGTGTGCTTACATACGATGGTTCAAACGTAGTTCCCGCGCGCCCCGATAAAGACTGGGGCGGATTTGCCGTAGCGCTCTACTTCCCCGACGGCGGTCTCTACGGCTTATCATCCTACGAATTGGGCGCCGTTACACTATCCGACCTGCGAAACTTTGCGGGGGAGGTTGGCTTTAACGGCGCTAAAATCTTTAAGGACAGCGCTCTCACCGACGAGGTTACGGCAGATTTAACGCTGACAAAGGATATTAAGTTATACGTTCAAGCCGCTTCGGCCGAATAATCGGTTAAAAAATTCCCCGCCCGCCGCACTCGATATATCCCAAAAATTCCCCTCCGTGGAGGGGTGGCAACGGAGTTGCCGGGGTGGTAAGGGTTTTACCGCCGTCGCTTTTATAAGGCGACTTGCAAAAACAATCAACCACCCCGTCGGCGTTCGCCGCCACCCCTCCCCGGAGGGGAATTCAAAGGACGTGCCGATAGCGTCGGGCGGACAATTTTTCCTCAATGGCTCGTCGGTCGCTCTCGATATATCCCCAAAATTCCTCTACCGTCGCACTCGGCGTATCTCAAAAATTCCCCTCCGGGGAGGGGTGGCAACGGAGTTGCCGGGGTGGTAAGGGTCATTGCACTATCGTCCCTACAAACCGCCTACAAAAACAGTCAACCACCCCGTCGCTAACGCGCCACCCCTCCGGGGAGGGGAATTCAAGGGAGTTGCCGAGTGCGGCGGGCGGACAATTTTTCCTCAATGGCTCGTCGGTCGCTCTCGATATATCCCCAAAATTCCCCGCCTGCCGCACTCGATATATCCCCAAAATTCCCATCTGCGGGTATGAACGCGGACAAGGCGGCGGCGCATATATTATATAACAATTATGAGTAAAAAACGGCGGACGGCGCGGGGTTTGGAAAAATTTCCCAAAAATATTGAAAAATCGATATGAGCGGTTTTTTGGAGCGGAAAGGGTGTATAATAACGGTATTAAATTTAAGGAGGGAACAAAAATGGCAAACAATCAAAGAGCGTATTTCGGTTTGGGTCGGCTCGCGTCGTTAATCCTTGCTATCATACCCGTTACGGCATGGATACTCGGCGTGGCTACCCGCTTATCGAGAGGCAAGCTGCTTTGGGGAATATTGAACATAATCCCCGGCATCGCTCAGATTTTTTGGATTATCGACATTATTTCGATGTTGCTGTTCGAGGATCTGAAAATTTGCGCGTAGCTTTACCCTAATAAGAAAAACGCCGCTTTTGCGAGCCGAAGGCCTCCGTTCGGATTATCCGTGCGGAGGCTTTTGCGTTGCCGTGAACGAGAGTGGGAGCGGGCTTTTGCGTTAACTTAAATTTTCTTTGATAAAAATTTCCCGAAAATGCGCGGCAAACGGCGTTTATCGGTAGACAAAACGATTTATTTGGTGTATAATAAACGGTAGTGATTTCGTTTTCGCAGGGTAAAGGACAGCGGAGACGGCGTTTACGGGAGAAGGCTATGTTGAAGATATTGACGGTTTATACGGTAGTAACGTTCCCGCGGCAAATGCCGCGGGGGGGGGTGGCTAATTGCGCCGAAGGTCGGGGTGGAAGAGCATGTTGAAAATGTTGACGGCTTATACGGACGAATTGGACGACGAGCGGCTCGCGGCGGATCAGCTTTTGGAGCGGCTTAGCGCCGACGGGGGCTTGTTAAAAAATTCCGTCGGGATTATCCATTGCGACAACGAGTTTTTGTACTCGGGCTTCGCGGCGCGGCTTTGCAAAAGGCTGCCGTTCGACGTTATAGGCGGCACCGCTATGTATGCCGGCACGCGCGACTACGTGGGGCAGCACGCGCTCACGCTTACGGTGCTTACGGGCGGCGGGGTCAGGTTCGCGGCGGGAAGAACCGAGCCTATATCGGGCGACGTCAAGCCGCCGGTGGTATCGCTGTTAAACGGGCTTAGCGGCGGCGAAAAGCCCGCGCTCGTAATAGTTTCGGCGCCGCTGTTGGCGAACGTATGCGGCGAGGAGTACGTGGCGGCATTCGACGCTTACGACCCGACCGTTCCCGTATTCGGTTCGGTGGCGTCGTCGCGCACCGCCGATTGGACGTCGATATACACGTTTTATAACGGCGAATATTTCGACAGCTCGCTGTGCGCGATCGCGGTTTTCGGCGATATAAAGCCCAAGTTTTTTAAGATAAGCCTCGACGAGGACAGCCTTATAAAACAGCCCGCGGTAATCACCGACGGCGAAAAAAACCTTATAAAGGCGATTAACGGCGCGGCGCCCGTGGACTTTTTGTCGTCGGTGGGACTGTGCGACGGCTCGGATTCGGGCAATTCCGATTCCGGCAATCTAAGGTATACGCCGTTTACGATACACTATCCCGACGGCAGCGCCGCCACGCGCGCTATGTTCCGCATAGACTCCGACGGCTACGTCGTTTGCGGCGGGGCGATGCCGGTGGGCAGCAAGATAAGCATTTCGCCCATCGACGCCGACGAGATCGTGCGCAAGACGGCGGCGGGGCTAAAAACGGCGTTCAGGGGCGCGGACGGCAAGAATCTTTACGCGGTTTCGTGCGCCGTGCGCAATTGGGTTATGGGCATAGAGCAGGACGCCGAGGCGAGGGAGCTCGAAAAAGCGATGAAGGACAAAATCGGCGCGTACAGTCTTATGTATTCGGGCGGCGAGTTCTGCCCCGAGGGCGCGGGCAAGACCTTCCGCAACACCTTTAACAACGTAACGCTCGTGCTGTGTTTATTCTAGAACACGGCGGCGGCGTATAAAACAACGACAAGGAGAGAGATAAAATGATTAAACTTTTAAGCGCGTGCACCGAGGAAATCGACGACGTCGCGGCGGCGGTAGACGAAATATTAAGCCGGCTCGATTTAGAGAACAATCAACGCAAGTATTCCGCCGGAATTATGCAATTCTATCAGGAATTTATAGATTCGGGCGTGGTAAAGGCGGTTTGCGACGCGTTGCCGTTCGACGTCATAGGTCAAACGACGGTGGGCACCCTCAGCAACGTTTCGGCGGGGCAGTTACAGCTTACCTTATCCGTTATGACGAGCGACGACGTGGAATTTTACGCCGGAAAAACCGACCGCGTGGCGGACGAGGCGTTCGGCCCCGTCAAAAAAATGTGCGCCGAGATTTCTAAGCGCGCCCGCAAAAAACCCGCCGTAGTATTTACGGTGCTGCCGACGCTGTTCACATTAAGCGGCGACGACTTTGTTGCGGCGCTTAACGAGGGCTTTGGCGGCGCTCCGGTTTTCGGGGCCGGCACGGTAAACGGCGCGATAGATTTATCGGATATGCCCGTTATGTATAACGGCGAGTGCGACCCGCGCATTCTTTCGGCGATCGCGCTCGTCGGCCCCGTCGAGCCCAAATTTTTTGTCAGCCGCATTGAGGAGGATAACGAAATCGAGCAAAAGGCGATAATAACGTCCTCGAACGGCAACGCCGTTTTTGAGATTAACGATATGAGCTTTTTGGACTATATGATTAAGATAAAGATTCTAAAACCGGACGACCCGCACGCGACGCGGCGGAACCGCCTTGTCAAGATGACTATGACCATAACCCGCGCCGACGGCAGTACGGTCGAACGCGCGTTTTTGGATCTTTCGCCCGAGGGCTACGGCTACTTTTGCGGCACGATGCCCCAAGACAGCGCCATCATCGTAAAAAACGTGAATTACGATTCAGTCATAAAGTCGAGCGAGCGGGCGGTAAACGAGATCGCCGCCGTCGCGGACGGCAAAAACGTCCTTTTGGTCTCGTGCCTTACGCGTATGTGGGCGCTCGGGTCTAAGCCCGACGACGAAGTGATTTTGATACGCAAGGGCCTCGGCGCGGTGGACTGCGTTTATTCCGGCACGTACTCGGGCGGCGAAATCTGCCCCTGCCCCGACATAAACGGCAAGAGTGTAAACAGCTATCACAACGCCACTTTGGTTGCGTGCGTGTTCGACTAAATGCAAAGCGTCCGGGGGTTAACCGCTAAAAAATTCCCATCTATGGAGGGGCGCCGCGTTAGCGGCGGGGCGGTTTGGCGACTCTTTGCCCGCGTCAATCGGCGACGGAGCCGAAAATAACACAAAAATTTTGAGAAAATTATGGACGAAAACGGTCAAAAAGAAACCGAATTAACGGAATTAAGCGAGGTCGAACGGCTCAAAGAGGAGCTTGACCGCGTAAATTTGCAGTGCAAAAAGCTGACGCGTCAGTTGACTTACGCTCAGGACAGGCTTGCGCACGCCGAGAATTTTTATTTGGCGCGCGAGCGGTTCAGCGCGGCGATAATGCTGCAAAAGTCGCGCGAGGAGCGTTATCTTAACCGCCTTTTAACGTACAGCAAGGATATGATTCTGCTTGTGGACGAGGACGGGCGCGTGGCGTACTGCACGCAGTCGTTTTTGAATCTTGCCGGCGTATCTAATTTGGGGCTTATAAGCGGCCGCTATCTCGCGGACGTGTACGCTATGTTCGCCGACGAGGAGTACGTCGCGGGCGGACTCGGGCGGTTCGAAAAAGCCAAAAACACGCGCGAAACGGTCGTGGTGCAGGAGCTTACCTTCCGCAAGGACGACCCCTCGCCGCGCTGTTACGCCGCCCACATTACGCCGCTGTTCGACGACAAGGGCGTGTTCGACGGCGCTATGATGCTCTATCACGACATAACCGACATTAAGCGCGCGCAGGAGGCGGCGGAGCTCGCCAACGAGGCGAAAAGCAGATTTTTGGCGTCGATGAGCCACGAAATCCGCACGCCGATGAACGCGATTTTGGGTATGAGCGATATGATGCGCACCGATAACTTTGACGAAAAGCAAAAAATGTTTTTCTCGGACATTAAAAAAATGTCGGGAACGCTGCTGCAAATAATAAACGACATTTTGGACTTTTCTAAAATCGAAGCCAAAAAAATGGAAATCAACCCCGTGCATTTCAATTTGCGCGAGCTTTGCAATAACATATTTTCGGTGTCGCAGTTCACGGCGGGCGAAAAGGATTTGGCGTTCACGTTCACCTACGGCGAAAACACAAAGGATGTCGTTTACGGCGACGACGTTCGCATACGCCAAATCATAACCAACATACTCAATAACGCCATAAAGTACACCAAGGAGGGGCTTGTCAGCTTTTCGGTGTTCACCGCCGTGCGCTACGGCAAGGAATACGTCGCCTTTGTCGTCGCCGACACGGGAATCGGCATTAAGGAGGCCGACATCGACAAGCTGTTCTCCACGTTTAACCGCCTCGACAGCGGCGTCAACCACGCCATAGCCGGCACGGGGCTAGGGCTTTCCATAACAAAAACGCTCGTCGAGCTTATGGGCGGCGAGGTTACCGTAAAAAGCGTCTACGGGCAGGGCTCGACCTTCACGGTGTATTTGCCGCTGCCCGCCGGCGACCCCGCCAAAATCGTCCGCGAGAGCGCACTCGCCCGCGTCGTCGTCAGTAAGGACGCCAAGATACTCGTAGTGGACGACAACCAAATGAACCTTAAAGTCGCGCTGGCGTATTTAGCCAAGCACGACGCGCACCCCGACACGGCGACCGACGGGGCGGAGGCTGTCGCGGCGGTTCAGTCAAAGACCTACGATCTTGTGTTTATGGATCATA
Source organism: Clostridiales bacterium (assembly GCA_031276725.1). Lineage (GTDB taxonomy): Bacteria > Bacillota > Clostridia > Christensenellales > Pumilibacteraceae > RACS-047. The sequence continues at coordinate 10,960 of JAISMM010000087.1, forward strand.
TGATGCCCGTTATGGACGGCGTCGAGGCGACAAAGGCGATACGCGAGTTGGAGGGCGACCGCTACAAAAAGCTTCCCATCGTCGCGCTCAGCGCAAACGCCGTTACGGGTGCCAAGGAGCTGTTTTTACAAAGCGGAATGAACGATTTTATTTCTAAGCCCATAAAGCCGAGCGAGCTTAACCGCGCTTTGGCACAGTGGCTGCCGCCCGACAAAATTTCGCAAACGGCGGAAAAAATCGTCGACCCGTCCCTTACCGACGGCGAACACCGCTCCGACGCCGCCATAGACAAGTCCGCCGGAATCGAGAACGCGGGCGGCGACGAGGAGTTTTACGGGCGCCTCGTCAAAAGCTACAAGGCCGAGCATCTCGACGACCTTAAAAGGATCGTGGACTGCTTAAAGCGCGGCGACGTCGAGTCCGCCCACCGCACCGCCCATACCCTAAAAAGCACGGCGCGGCTTATCGGCGCTATGCGGTTGGGCGAGGCGGCGTTCGCCGTCGAACAAGCTCTCGCCGGCGGCGTTAACGCGGCGACGGACGACCGACTGTCCAAATTAAAGCGCGAATTCGACGCGGTTTCGTCGGCTCTCGGCGCGCCCGAAAAACGCGCCGCGCCAAAAAAACGCGCAAAATCCGGCGTCGACAAGGCCGCCGCCGACGCGCTCGCGGCAAGGCTCAAACCGCTGTTGGACGCCGGGGATACGGACTGTCTTGAAATGCTCGACGAGGTGAAAACCGTGTTCGGTCACGACGGCGAGCCTTTGGCGACCGAAATCGAGAATTTTAATTTTGTAAAAGCCGCGGAAATTTTAACCGCGCTGTGTAAATAAACAAATAAAAAGGAGAACGTTATGAAAGAGGACATTTTACCCGGAGTCGAAATAGTGGGCGAAAGCCCCGCGCCCAAGGCGCCCAAGCAGCCGCCGAAGGATCGCCAAAGCGTTTTGATCGTCGACGACGAAACGTCTAATCTGATGATGCTCAACAAAATGCTTTCGTCGGAGTATCAAATCTACGTCGCCAAGAACGGTCAGGAGGCGTTGCGCCACGCCATAAACGACAAGCCCGACCTTATTCTGCTCGACATAATTATGCCGGGCATAAGCGGTTTCGACGTTTTGCGCCGGCTTCACGAAAGCGTTTTCACGCGCGAAATTCCGGTCATAATCATCACCGGACTCAACAGCGACAACGACGAGGAACTCGGTTACTTCTACGGCGCGGTGGACTATATCACCAAGCCGTTTAAGGAGGCCGTCGTCAAGGCGCGTCTGCGCGTCCATATGAAAATGGCGCGGCTCATACGCACCGTCGAGAGCTTTGCCCGCATCGACACGCTCACCAATCTTCCCAACCGCCGCGGCTTCAAGGAGCGTATCGACGTCGATTGGAAGAGGGCGGCGAGGCTCAAAAAGCCGCTGTCGGTCGTCGTTTTAGACGTCGACGGTATGCGCGACTACAACGAACTCTACGGTCATCCGCAAGGCGACGCTATGTTAAAAACGGTCGCCAAAGCCTTAAACGACGGTCTTGGCGGGGGTCAGTCCACGGCGCGCCTAGGCGCGGACTCGTTCGCCGTCTTTTTGTACGGCGTCGACTCTGCCGGCGCCGAGGCCGCCGCGACCCGGATACGCGATGTCCTCAACTCCACGCCGATTCCCGTCGACGACGGCAAGCTCGTCAGTATGATTACCGTTTCGACCGGCTTTGCCACGGCCGACCCATCCGACCGCAGCGGCTCGTCCGAAGCCCTCATCAACGCCGCCGCCGCCGCCGTCCGCCCTCCCGAATCCCCGATCGCCGCCACGGAAAATTCCGGACAAGTTTAGGCGGCTTTAAGCCGCGCCGTTTATTCGGAGTTTTCCGCGCGGCGGCGCGGTAATTGTCCGCCGCACTCGGTTATTTTCAAAAATTCCCCTCCGGGGAGGGTGCCGCATAGCGGCGGGGTGGTTAATTGTCCGTCGCACTCGGTTATTCTCAAAAATTCCCCTCTGCGGAGGGGTGGCGCGTTAGCGCCGGGGTGGTTGCCGGTTGCTTGCCGCCGCGTTTTTGCCCGCCCGGCACCGTTGAGTTTGACCGCCAAAAAATTTCCCTCTGCGGAATGCCTCGCCTCTTAACGGGCTGCGTTCCGGCGGTTGCTCGTCCTTGCAAACGGCGGTTATTCTTCTTCCTTAAAGGTTACGTCGTTTTCGTCCTGCATATCGAGATATTCGCGGGCGTAGCGGTCGATGTATTCGTCCGTTTTTTTGTAGTCGATTTCGGAGGAGTTCGCCGTTATGGCTCTGTCGAGCTCCGCTATCGCGGCCTCTAATTTTTTAAGGCGCGATTTGTACGCCGCCAGGCGTATAAGGTTCGTCGCGAGGGCGGCGAGCATAAGCACGGCGAATATTACGCACGATATTACTATGATTGTTTGAATTCTTATTTTTTGTTCGCGTTCCGTCATAGCTTTAATTATAACACCGTTTTTGTAAAAAATCAAGCGTTGAATAAAAAAAATGCCTAAAAACGGTTGACAAGATAAAAATTTCCGTATATACTGTGTAAGTCTAGTAGATATAAACTTCGTGTTTAGATTTAATTTACACGCTTAACAACGAGTTTATAAATACTAAACCTACGTATAAGGAGCTTTTAAGCGGGATATTACTATGGAATTAGGCGTTAAAATCAAGGATTTAAGGCTGAAAAATCAGCTTACGCAGGAGGAGCTTGCGGATCGGTGCGAGCTTACCAAGGGTTTTATCAGCCAGCTTGAAAACGACCTTACGAGTCCGTCGCTCGCCACGCTCACCGACATATTGAATTCGCTCGGAACGACGCTCGCGGAATTTTTTTCGGACGAGGGCGACGAACAAATCGTGTTCGCGGCGGCGGATCAATTCGAAAAGGACAACGGCGACAACGTGATAAGGTGGCTTGTTCCGAGCGCGCAAAAAAACGCGATGGAGCCGATTTTGACGACGCTCAATCCCGGCGGCTCGTCGATACGCGATTTGCCGCACGAGGGCGAGGAGTTCGGGCTTGTGCTGGCGGGCAAAATCAAATTGACCGTCGGCAAAAGGACGCTCGCGCTAAAAGAGGGCGACACGTTCTACTTCCGTTCGTCGAAGACGCATTTTATCGTGAACACGGGAAAGAGCGCGGCGCGGGTCGTGTGGGTGTCCTGCCCGCCGAATTTTTAAGGAACGGGGTGCAATAAATGGCTGTCGAAAAATTCGATAAAATTATAGAGATTCGCGGCGTAACGAAGGTTTTTAGCGACGTTACGGTGGTGGACGATATGAGCCTTTCGATTAAGAGGGGCGAGTTTGTAACGCTGTTAGGGCCCTCGGGTTGCGGCAAAACCACGCTGTTAAGAATGATCGCGGGGTTCGAGACGCCCACGAGCGGCCGCATATTTTTGGAAAAACAGGACGTTACGGGCGTGCCGCCGCACAAGCGGCCCATAAACACGGTGTTTCAAAAGTACGCGCTTTTTCCGCATTTGAACGTCTTTAACAACATAGCGTTCGGGCTTAAACTAAAAAGAATACCGTCGGGGCAATTTAAGACCGACAAAAAAACGGGCGAACGGACGGAAACGGAGCGCAAATACACAAAGGACGAGATAACCGAAAAGGTCGAACGCGCCTTAAAGCTCGTCAATTTGGCGGGCTACGAAAAGCGCGACGTCAATTCGCTTTCGGGCGGTCAGCAGCAGCGTGTCGCAATCGCGCGGGCGATAGTTTTGGAACCCAAAGTGCTTTTGCTCGACGAGCCGCTCGGCGCGCTCGACCTTAAAATGCGCAAGGAAATGCAGATCGAGCTTATGAGCATTCATAAGAATTTGGGCATTACGTTCGTTTACGTTACGCACGATCAGGAGGAGGCGCTCACGATGTCGGATAAGGTCGTCGTAATAAACGACGGCGCGATTCAGCAGACGGGAACGCCCAAAAAGATTTACGACGAGCCTAAAAACGCGTTCGTGGCAAATTTTATAGGCGAAAGCAACCTATTATCCGGCACCGTCATAGGCGACTACAAGGTGGCGTTTTGCGGCAAGACGTTCGCGTGCGAGGACAAGGGCTTTTCTAAAAACGAGCAGGTCGATTTGGTCATACGCCCCGAGGACATCAGGCTGTACGACGCGAATTCCGGCAAGGGCGAGCTTGACGGCGAGGTAACCTCGTCGGTCTTTAAGGGCACTAATTACGAGATGATCGTCGCCACGCCCGAATACGAATTTACGGTGCAGAGTACGTCGGGGCGCAAGGCGGGCGAAAAGGTCGCGCTCGCGGTTTTGCCGGCGGGCATTCACATTATGAAAAAGATGCTCACGGTCAACACCTTTATAACCGAGGTAACGGGCGAAAACACCGTTTCGATCGGCGGCGGCGACTTCGAGTTTAACAATAACGGCGAATTCGAGAGGGGCGAGCGCGTTATAGTCGAGGTGCCGTTCAACAAGATTTCGCTGACCGACGACGAAAGCGACGGCGTGATCGGCGGCAATATCGGTCAAAGCTACTATAAGGGCGCGTACTATCAAATTCAGGTCTATACCGACGACGACAGCGATTTATACCTCGACACCGCCGACGAGTGGGACATGGACGACCGCGTGGGAATCCTTATCGATAAGGACGGCATAAGCGTCAAAAAATACGTCGAGGAAGACGACGGAACGGCCGCCGCAAGCGGGGACGGAACGAACGCCGAAAACGGGGAGGCCGACGAGTATGCCGAGGCTTAAATTCCGGCGGTCGTATTTTGCCGCGCCGTATCTTTTGCTCAACGTTTTGTTCATAATAGTGCCGCTCGTCTTTTTGCTCGTAATGGCGTTCACGGGCGAGGACGGCGGCTTTACGTTCGCCAATTTTGCGAGTTTCTTTACGGGCGCGAATGCGTTGCGCGTTATGGGCCGCTCGTTTTTGATAGCGTTCTTAACTACCGCCGGCTGTCTTTTGGTCGGCTATCCCGTCGCGCTCATACTGTCGAACTCTAAAATCAACACGAGCGCCGTTTTGGTGCTGCTGTTCGTTCTGCCCATGTGGATAAATTCGCTTTTGCGCACCTACGCCATAAAGTCGGTTTTCGACGCCGTGAATATGCAAAACGAGTACGCCAAGGTTACGATCGCCATGATCTACGACTTCTTTCCGTTTATGCTTTTGCCGCTCTACACCGCGATGGTAAATCTCGACAAAAGCCTAACCGAGGCGGCAAGCGATTTGGGCGCGGGCGCGTTCACCGTGTTTTTGCGGGTGCGCCTGCCGCTGTCGGTGCCGGGGATTATAAGCGGCGTTTTAATGGTGTTTATGCCGACGGTTTCGACGTTCGCCATAAGCGAAATAGTGTCGGGCAAGCCCGAAACGTACTTGTTCGGCAATCTGATTAACGACTTTTTCGGCAAGAACGAGGGATTGTACGGTCTCGGGTCGGCTTACGCCTTTATACTCCTGATGCTTATCTGCCTTACGCTCTTTGCCGCCAACAAGCTCGCAAAGGGCGGCGAGCTCGGGCGGGGAGGGCTGTTATGAGCTTCAAGCTAAAAAAGCGGCTCGCGCTCGCGTTCGTGTGGCTCGTCCTCGCGCTTATGTACGTGCCGATATTGATTTTGGTAATCTATTCGTTCACCGATTCGCGCTCTATGAGCACGTGGAACGGCTTTACCTTTTACCTTTACGTTCAAATGATTTCCGACTCCGAGATTATGTCGGCGCTCGCCAACACGCTCGTTATAGCGGTAAGCTCGAGCCTTCTCGCAATGCTTATAGGAACGGTTTCCGCCGTCGGGATATTCTACCTTAAAGTCCGCGCCCGCGCCGCCGCCAACCTCGTCAATCAAATAACCGTCATTAACGCCGACATAGTAACCGCCGTCGCGTTTATGGTCTTTTTTGTGCGCACAAAGCTTTTGCCCGACGGCTACGCCACTCTTATTTTGACGCACACTATGATTACTATTCCATACGTCGTTTTGTCGGTTACGCCGAAGCTCGCCCGGCTTGACCCCAATCTTTACGACGCGGGTCAGGATTTGGGGGCGGGCGCGTTTCGTTCGCTCGTTACGGTCGTGTTTCCGCAGCTTATTCCCGGAATGATTTCGGGGTTCGCGCTCGCGTTCACGCTGTCGCTCGACGACTTTGTTATAACAAAGCTCAATAACGGCGGCACGGTGGACACCATATCGACGTACCTATACACGCGGCTCGCAAAAAAAGGCGTAAAGCCCGTTTTACGCGCGCTGTCCGCCGCCATATTTATAGTCAGCCTTATAATACTCGTAAGCGTAAACGTATATTCAAAGCGCAAAGCAAAACGCGCTTTTGGTATAAAATAATTTTTTCAAGGAGAAAAAAATGAAAAAAGGTTTGTTAGGAATGTTGACCGCGGTTTTTGCCGCAATACTCGGCTTTGCGCCGCTGTCGGCTTGCGCCCCGCGCGAGAACACTCTGCGCGTCTACAATTGGGGCGAGTATATGGACGATACCGTCGTCGACAAGTTCGAGGATTGGTACAAGGCCGAGTACGGCAAAAAGATTAAGGTCGTCTATAAGACGTTCGAGGGCAACGAGGATCTTCATACCGCCGTCGCCACCAAAAAGCAGGATTGGGACTTAATCTGCCCGTCCGACTATATGATGGAGCGTATGATTAAGGAGGATCTCGCCCAAAAAATCGACAAGTCCGTCGTTTACGGCGACGCCGACCCGCGCGAATTTATGGTCGACGGGCTTTACGACAATTTGACGCTTTTCGACGCTAAAAACGGATACGCCACCGACGATTACGTCGTGCCGTATATTTGGGGTACGTTCGGCATTATGTACGACACGACCGCCGGCATAGATCCCGGGGACGTCAAAAGTTGGAGCGCGATTTTTGAGGGCAAATATTCGGGCAAAATTTATATGAAGGATCAGGAGCGCGACTCCTACACCGCCGCTCTGCTTTACGCCCGCCGCGCCGCGTTAAGCGAGGCGACAAACGGCTTTACCGATTACGGAACGGAGGACGAGCCGAACACGGCGTATCAAAACGCGCTCAAAGAAATTTTTACCGACTGCACGGTGGAAAAAATCGCCGAGGCAAAGGCGGCGTTGCAGGCGCAGGCGCCGCACGTCTATAAATATGAATCCGACAACGGCAAAATAGCTATGGCGGAGGGTATCGACGACGGCAAGCTCGGGCTTTATTGGTCGTGCGACGCGGGGTTCGCTATGAACGACTTCGAGGTCGAAACGTCGAATAATTCCTGCGCAAAGCCCCGCCCCGTAGCCGGCAACAAGAATCTTTGGTACACCGTTCCGCAGGAGGGGTCGAACGTTTGGGTCGACGGCTGGATAATTCCCAAGTACGCCAAGAACGTCGCGGGCGCCAACTTATTCCTTAAATTCCTGCTCGGCGACGAAATAAGCATACTTAACTCCGAATACGCGGGAGCGCCCGGCGCCAACCGCGCGGCTATGGCGGAGCTTAAAGCGAGCTTAGAGGAGGACGGGGACGGATACTTCGAGGGCAAGAGCGCCGAATTTAAGGCGATGTACCTCGATATGATGTTCCCCTCGCATGAAACTCTGCAACGCTGCGCCGTTATGGGCGACTTCGGCGACCTTGCCGACGAGGTAAGCCTTATGTGGTCAAACGATATTAGGGCGGGCGGCTAGTCCGGATTTTACCCTATGCTTACCGACCCCGACTATAATTACGACGCGATCGTCGTCGGCATAGGCCACGCCGGTTGCGAGGCGACCCTTGCGCTCGCGCGTCTCGGGCACAAAACGCTCGCGCTGTCGATCTCGCTCGACAACGCGGGCTTTTTGGCGTGCAACCCCTCTATCGGCGGCACGGCAAAGGGTCATCTTGTGCGCGAGGTCGACGCCTTGGGGGGCGAGATGGGCAAGGCCGCCGACGCCACCCTGACGCATTTGCGGATGCTCAACGCCTCGAAAGGCCCCGCCGTGCAGTCGCTCAGGGCGCAGGTCGATAAATACGCCTATCATAACTATATGAAACGCGCTCTCGAATCGCAGCCGAATCTGTTCCTCCGTCAGGGCGAATGTAAGGACGTCATAATCGAGGGCGGCAGGGTTATCGGCGTGCGCACCGTAACGGATTTAGTCTACCGCGCCCCCGCCGTCGCGCTGTGCTGCGGCGTCTATATGGACGCGGCGATTCTTATCGGCGAGAGCGTCGAGCAAAAAGGTCCGGCGGGATTCGCCCGTTCCAACTATCTTGCCGACAGTCTAAAAAACAACGGCTTTATTTTGCGCCGCTTTAAGACCGGCACGCCCGCGCGCGTGCGCAAGGATTCCGTCGATTTAGACAAGTTGGAGGCGCAGAGCGGCGAGGACACCCCGTACAGCTTTTCGGCGCTTTCACGCCGCGTCAACAAGACGGGCGAGGTGTGCTATTTGGGGTATACCAATCCGCAAACCCACGCCGTTATCCGCGAAAATCTGACCAAAAGCCCCAAGTACGGCGGCCGCAGCTTCGGCACGGGCGCAAGGTATTGTCCGTCCGTCGAGGACAAGGTGGTAAGGTTTTCCGACAAGGAACGCCACCAATTCTTTTTGGAGCCGGAGGGGGCGGGAACGGTCGAAATGTACGTCCAAGGGCTTTCGACGGGACTTCCCGCCGACGTTCAATTGCGCCTGTACCGCACGATAGCGGGGTTCGGGCGGGTGGAGGTTATGCGCGACGCTTACGCCATCGAATACGAATGCATAGACCCCTTGCAGCTAGACGCCTCCCTTATGAGTAAAAGCGTACGGGGGCTGTTTTTCGCGGGGCAGATTAACGGAACTTCGGGCTACGAGGAGGCCGCGGCGCAAGGGTTAGTCGCCGGCATAAACGCCTCTAAATTCATAAAGGGCGAGCCGCCCGTAATTTTGCGGCGCGACAACTCCTATATCGGCGTTCTAATCGACGACCTTGTAACGGCCGGCACCGACGAGCCGTACAGAATGATGACCTCGCGCGCCGAGCGGCGGCTGATTTTGCGGCAGGATAACGCCGATTTGCGCCTGACCGAAACGGCTGTCGCGGCGGGACTCGCCGACGGAAAGCGGCTCAAAAAGTACAGGGCAAAGCTGCGCGGCATAGCCCGTTGCGAAAAGCTCCTCGATACCGTGATGGGAAAAACGGAGCTGGAAAAGTATTTTAGCGCCGTCGGCGAGCCGCCGCCCAAAAACGCTATGACCGTCCGCGAGGTTTTGCGCCGCAATCTTGTAACGCGCCAAAATTTTTGCGCCGCGTTCGATATTTTTAAGGGCGTCGCCCCCGACGCGCTTTCCCATATCTTTACCGAGGTCAAGTACGGCGGCTATTTAGAGCGCGAACGCCGCGCCGCCGCCGAGGCCAAGCGGCTCGAGGATATGGCGATACCGCCAAACGCGGACTACTCCGCCCTCGGCGGTTTAAGCAACGAGGCCAAGGAAAAGCTCGCCAAAATCCGCCCCCTCACCGTCGGCCAAGCCTCCCGCATCCCCGGCGTTACCCCCGCCGATATTAATGTGTTGATTATACGTCTGCATACGGCAAAAAAATAAATACCTCTACTACCGATCCCGATACGCACTCCCAAAATTCCCCTCCGGGGAGGGGAACCGCCTTTGGCAGCGGGGTGGTAAGAGACTTTGACGGCGGTATATGCTCCAAAATTCCCCTCCGGGGAGGGGTGGCGCCGTACGGCGGCGGGGTGGTAAGGGTCTTTGCAGGCGGCATATGCTCCAAAATTCCCCTCTGCGGGGAGGGGAGCCGCCTTTGGCGGCGGGGAGGTAAGGGACTTTGGCGGCGGCATATGCTCCAAAATTCCCCTCGGTGGACTGTTTGTCTTTGCTCCAAAATTCCCCTCCGGGGAGGGGTGCCGCCTTTGGCGGCGGGGTGGTAAGGGTCTTTGACGGCGGCATATCGGGCGGCAGTGCGTCCGACATTCAATGGCCCTATGAACCGCCTACAAAAACAATCAACCACCCCGTCGGCATTCGCCGCCGCCTCTCTTTGCCGCCACCCTTCCACAGAGGGGAATTCAAGGGACGCGCCGAGAGCGGCAAATTTGCGCCGCATAAAACTTGCCGCGCGTACGCAAAATAGCGTTATTATGATATGCAAAAATTGTAAAAAGTCTATCGAGGCGGGCGAGGCGTTCGTTTGCCCGCGCTGTTCGTCAAATTACTGTCCCGACTGCGCTCAAAAAGCCGTCCTCTGCGACTGCGCCGAAAAACTAAGCCGTTACAGCTAACCGCAAATTTTTCCTCCGAATGTTTCCCGTAGGTTTATCCGCTAAAATATTGCAAAAACTATTGCAAAATTCCAATTTTTGTAGTATAATGTATATACCGAAAGCGAATCGAAAGACTCCGTAATTGTCCCGGAGTTTTTGACGGAAGAGAATCGGGAACGACGTTAAAGGCGGAGAAACAAGATGAAAATTACCGAAGTACGAATCCGGCTTGTAAAAAAAGACGACGGCAAAATGAAAGCCGTCGCCTCGGTTACTATCGACGATTGCTTTGTCGTTCACGATATTAAGATCATTCAGGGCAATAAGGGCGACGGCAGCTATTTTATAGCTATGCCCAGCAAAAAGACGCCCGACGGCGAATTCAAGGATATCGTTCACCCCCTCAACAGCGAAACCCGCGAGCTTCTTTCGGGCCTCGTCCTCGCGGAATTTGAAAGAGAGCTTCAACGGGATTCGGCGGGATTGTCGGCGGAAAGCTCCGGGCAGATCTAAACAGGTCTGATTTTTCCGCTATTTGCCGCCCCGGCGGAAAACTCCGAACAAGTGCGGCGGCTTTAAGACGACGGATTTTTTAGATAGAAACCGCCTTGTTTTGCGGGCATTAGCGGCGCGATCGGCAAAAAAAGAAGGCGGCTTGCGGCAAAAAAGACGCGCCTTAAAGACGGCTAAACCTGTCGCGGAGTTTTTACAAAGTAACATATAAATATACGCGCTCATATTCTGAAATATGAATATTCATTTTATCGGGTGCGAGGGGGCGGGGATGCGCGCGTTGTCTTGCATTATGCGGTCGGCGGGCCATAGCGTTACGGGGTCGGACATCGCGCTTGCCGGACACGACGCGGCGAACGTTCAAAACGCCCACGCCGTCGTCTATACCAATGCGGTGGGCGAGGATAACGGCGAGCTTACATACGCGCGGGCGCTGGGGATACCCGTCTACGAGCGCGCGCAATTTTTGGGCGTTACCGCCGCCCGCTATAAGAGCGCGGTTTGCGTTTGCGGCTCGCACGGCAAAACGACGGCGACGGGATTTTGCGCGGAGGTTTTTAAGAGCCGCAACCCCGTTCTGCATATGGGCGGCGCCGCGCGGGGCGGAGAGCTTTGCATAAACGGCGGCGTGTGCGGAGGAGATCTTTGCGCGGGCGGGGACGGCGGCGCGGCGAAAAAGTCGACGCGCGGGAACGGCGGCGAGGCGAAAAAGCCGACATACGGGAACGGCGGGGCGAAAAAATTCGCCCGCGCGGGCGGGAACGGAGCCGCTCAAAACAACGGACTTTTTATTTGCGAGTCGTGCGAGTACAGGCGCGGCTTTTTGCATTTGTATCCCGATATTGCCCTCGTCCTGAATATCGAGCTCGACCACACGGACTACTATAAGGACTTCGACGACTATTTTTCCGCGTTCGCCCGGTTTGCCGCCCAAAGCAAGTTTTTGATTCTCAACGGCGACGACCCCGCCTGCAAAAGGCTTTACCGGGCCGGCGAGTCCGCAACGTTCGGGCTTAGTCCCGATTGCGGCTTTTACGCCGCCGATATTCAAAAGGAGCCGGGCGGCGCGTACGGCTTTTCGCTTATGTACAAGGGTCGGCGCGAATTCGCCGTTACGTTAAGGGTCGAGGGGCGCCACAATATTTATAACGCGCTCGCCGCCGCCGCCGCGGGCAAGGTATTCGGTCAAAGCGCCGACGAAATTAAGCGCGGGTTAGCGGAGTTTTCGGGCGTAAGACGGCGTTTCGAGTACCTCGGCGGCTTCAACGGCTCGTCGGTTTTCAGCGACTACGCCCACCACCCCTCCGAGCTTGCCGCTTGCATAGCGACGGCAAAAAACCGCGCCGACAAGGTTATAATAATATTCGAGCCGCACACTTATTCGCGCACCGCCTCGCTTGCGGACGGCTTTGCCGAAAGTCTGTCGGCCGCCGACCTCGTTTACATACTCCCCGTATTCGCCGCCCGCGAAGCCCCAATCCCCGGCGTTACGTCCCTAAACATAGTTTCGGCTATTCAAAAATCCGGCGGCCGCGCCGAATATATGCCCTCTTACGCCGACGTGTTTTCCGCCCTTCGTAACCTTCGCCCCTCTAACGCCGCGATAGTCTTTGCCGGCGCCGGGAGCATCGACAACGCCGCAAGAGAATTCGCCGCCCAATATTGCGGTTGATAAAAATTTTCTAAAAAATTTTTTAGTTAAGTACCACTAACCGCTTGACGAAATTTATTTTTTATGTTATTATATGATAGTTAGCGTTGGATAACTAACTAAAATTTACGATTAAAATTCACGGAGGTTTTATGGAAAAGAGGTTGTCGCAGATGACGCCGCAGGAGTCGGGAACGGTCGTGCGGGTCGAGGCGGAGGGGCAAATTAAGCGCCGCCTTTACGATATGGGGGTAACGGCGGGCGCGTCGGTGCGCTACATAAAAACTGCGCCGCTGGGGGATCCGCTTCAAGTGGTGCTTAGGGGTTATTCGCTGTCGCTACGAAAGACCGAGGCGCAAAACGTCTTTGTGGAGGTGGCGGGGCTATGATAATAGCGTTAGCGGGCAATCACGCCGGCGGCAAGACGGCGCCGTTCAATATTACGGAGGTCAAGGAATTATGATAATAGCGTTAGCGGGCAATCACGCCGGCGGCAAGGCGGCGCCGTTCAATATTACGGAGGTCAAGGAATTATGATAATAGCGTTAGCGGGCAATCCGAACAGCGGCAAGACGACGCTGTTCAATCTGCTTACAAAAAGCACGGCGCACGTGGGCAACTGGCCGGGCGTAACGGTCGAGCGGCGCGAGGGCGTCTATAAGGACAAGGCGACGGGCGAAAGGCATTCGGTGATCGATTTGCCGGGCATATATTCGCTGTCGCCGAATACGCCCGAGGAAGTCGTCGCGCGCAATTACCTGCTTTCCGGCAAGGCCGACGTCATAATCAACATTGTGGACGCCACGGCGATAGAGCGGTCGCTATACCTTACCACGCAGATTTCCGAGCTCGACTGTCCGGTCGTCATCGCGCTCAATATGTCGGACGTTTTGGCTAAGCGCGGCATAGATTTAAGCGCGGACGAAATCGCGGACGCGGCGGGACTTCCCGCCTGCAAGATAAGCGCGTTAAAGAATAAGGGCATAGCGGAGCTTACGGCGGCCGTAAGGGCGGCGGCCTCCGACAAGAGCCGCAAGGGCGCGAGCCTTGTGGAGCAAACCAAGCTCGGCCCCGTTTACCTAAAAATCAAGGAATTGCTGACCGAAAAAGGCATAACGCATCCCGCCTTCCGCGCGGCGAAAATGCTCGAAAGCGACCCGCCGGAGTCCGGGCTTGACGCCGCCGTTACGGCGGACGCGGACAAGCTTAAAGAGGGCGCGTTTAAGGACGAAAAATTCGGAACGGACGTCGACGCGTTTATCGCCGACGCGCGCTATAACTACATTTGCGGACGCCTCAAAACCGTTTCCGCGCCCGTTACCCTGACCGAGCGGGTCAGTAAAGCCGACAGAATTCTGACGCACAGAATTTGGGGCATACCCGTCTTTTTGGGCATAATGTTTTTGGTCTTTCATCTGACGTTTTCGGAGGATTTATTTTACCTTACGCTGTTCGGACTGCCTAACGGCGTTCCCGGGCCCGGCGTCGCGATGCAAACGGGCTTGGGGTGGCTGACGGGCGAGCTTATCGGCGCCGTCGGTTCCGCGCTCGAAGCCGCGCCCGCTTGGGTGGGCGGTTTGCTCGTCGGCGGCATTTTGACGGGCGTCGACTCGGTACTGAGCTTTTTGCCGCAAATATTACTGCTGTTTCTGTTCCTGTCGCTGCTCGAAGATACCGGCTATATGGCGCGCGTCGCGTTCATTATGGACCGCGCGTTCCGCCGCCTCGGGCTTTCGGGCCGCGCGTTTATGCCGCTCCTTATGTGCTTCGGGTGCGCCGTTCCGGGCGCTATGGCGACAAGAACCTTGGGCAACGAACGCGAGCGCAAGCTGGCGGTGCTGCTCGCTCCGTTCTTTTCGTGCGGCGCAAAGCTGCCCGTTTGGGCGGCGGTCTGCTCGGCGGTGTTCCCCGCGCACTCCGATATCGCCGTTTTCGGCGTCTACGTTTTGGGCATAGCCGTGGCGATACTCGCGGCGTTCATACTCGGCAAAACGGCGTTAAAGGGCGAAATGCCGCCGTTCATTATGGAGCTTCCCGATTACCGGCCGCCGCATATCCGCAACACGCTTCTGCACCTGTGGCAAAAGATGAAGCACTTTCTGTTCCGCGCCGCGACGATTATCGCGGGCGCGACCGTAATCATATGGTTCCTCTCGAATTTCAGCTTCGGTTTTAAGCTCGTCGAGGAAACGAGCAAGGAGAGTATTCTGGGCGTTTTGGGCGGCGCGTTCGCGCCGATATTCGCCCCCTTGGGGTTCGGCACGGGCGAAAACGGCTGGAAATTCGTCGTGGCGGTCTTTACCGGGCTTATCGCAAAGGAGATGGTCGTCGCCACTATGGGCGTTTTGGCGGGCACCGAGGACGCGCTCGAAATCGAGGCGGGCGAGCTTGCGGGCACGTCGCTCGGGCTTATGCTGTCGGGGCTGTCGGGCAGCGCGGCGTTCGCTTTTATGGCGTTCAACCTTTTGAGCGTGCCCTGTATGGCCGCCGTCGCCGCCGCCCACGCCGAATTTAAGAACGTCAAATTTACGCTGTTTGCGATCGCCTTTTGGATCGTAACCGCCTATGTCGTGTCGCTCGCCGTCTATCAAATCGGTTCGATGTTCGAGGGCCTCGGGTTCGTCGGCGGCATAGTCGTCCTCGGAGCCGCCGCCTTGGTCGTTTTTACCCTCGTTTTCAATTTCCTTCGCAAAAAGAAGGGCAAGAGCTGTTGCGGCGGCGACGGTTGCGGCGGGTGCAACGGCTGCGGCTAGATTTTCCTGCCAAACGCGGGACGGGCGGCGCAATGGCGCGCTTGACAACTCCCTAAAATTCCCCTCCATAGAGGGGAATTCAAGAAACGCGCCGAGAGCGACCGACAAACTATTGAGCGAAAAATTGCCTGTCCGCCGAACTCGGACATTCCCCTCTATGGAGGGGTGCCGCCTTTGGCGGCGGGGTGGTAAGGGGCTTTGCAGGCGGCATATATAAACCGCCGAGTGTGTCCGATATTCAACGCCCCTACAAGGCGACCTACAAAAACAATCAACCACCCCGTCGGCTACGCCGCCACCCCTCCCCGGAGGGGAATTTTAGCAATTCCCCGATAGCGGCGGGCAAGCCGTTGTGCGGGATTATTAAACGGTAAAAGTTATTAATACCGCACTCGGCTATTCCCCAAAATTCCCCTCTATGGAGGGGCGGCAACGGAGTTGCCGGGGTGGTCGCTTGTTGCTTATGGGAATTGCCGACCGTTACGCCAAATTATTCATAAATGTGATTGTTTAAGCAAAAAATTTTATAAACACGCAAAAAAATCTTGCAAATATGCAAAATTAATGTTGCAAATGTGCAAGCATTGCCCCAAATAAACCGAATTAAGGCAACAGGCGACATAAAATTAAAAAATATTTTAATAAATTATAAAAAATATGTGTTTAAACGCTTGCGTTTTTCCAAAATGTGTTGTATAATGCGTATATACGGTGAACAACCGTATAAATGCAAACCGTTAG
>JAISMM010000089.1 GCA_031276725.1 Clostridiales bacterium
CAAACGGCTTTGCCGTTTGACGGCTCGGTTCGTGGCGGCGAATGCCGACGGGGTGGTTGATTGCCAGCCGTGCGGCGGTTTGTATATGCCGCCTACAAGAACCCTTACCACCCCGGCAAGCGACCTGCGGGAACAGGCAACCACCCCGCCGCTAACGCGGCACCCCTCCACAGAGGGGAATTTTGAAAAAAACCGAGTGCGACAAGCGAGCAATTTTCACCTAAACGGCTTGTCCGGCGTTTTCTACGGAGGGGAATTTTTTAAGAATACTCGCTTGCGGCGACGGGCGATTTTTACCTAATAAGTACACTTTAAGTCCTTTTTTGGTAGGGAAAGTAGGGATTTCCCTACTTTCCCTACCAAAAAAGGAGGCTAAAAGCTTGAAAATTGAACCGTTCGCCGCTATGCGGAACATTTCCCCGAAGAGAAATTTTTGAGCGGTTTTAAAAACTGATACAAAAATAAAAACGGCGTTTTAACCGATTTGTGTTACGGAAAACTTCGGAAAAATTCAGGCGGCTTTAAGTCCCTACTCTATGAAAACTTCGGAAAAATTCAAGCGGCTTTAAGTTCCTATTTATGAAAACTCCGGACAAATTCAGGCGGCTTTAAGTCCCTACTCTATGAAAACTCCGGACAAGTTTAGGCGGCTTTAAGTCGCCTCACTTATTCGGAGCTTTCTATAAAGGCGGGAAGAGGGGTAAGGTCATTAGCGCCGAGCATAGGTCGGGGGAGGCGTCGGTGCAGTCGGGATAGACGCAGTAGCCGTAGGCGGGGACAAGAATGTCGGACATAACGATTATTTTGCTTATGCAGACGACGCAGCAGACGATATCGACGGTCGTTTCGTTGACGAAGGTGCCGATTTCGCTCGCTATGGCGGCGGAAAAGTCTATGCTGTAAGGGAAAACCGAGCGGGCGGGAACGTTCAAAATTATGTCGCGGCGAATCGTTATGGAGCTTTTTCCGCCGCCGGGGCGGCCCGCCGAATCGGCGAACGAAACGGCGACATCCATAACTACGTCGGCGTTGACGCGCATTCTTGCCGAATCGACGGGGGTCGCGACAAGGTTTTGCGCCCTCGCCCGCCCGACGCTTACGGCGTTTATGTAGGTATAGGGATACGTCAGACCCGGCGTTATGTCGGTCAAAGTAAGCCGGTACGTTTGCGACGGCATTTTCAAAATACAGCCGTCGTGGACCCTCGGCACCTCGACGCACACGCGGTCGCACAGCCCCGCCATAGGATTGCCCGCGATTTTGCCGGCTTTTACGGTATTTCCGTCGGCCATAAAAAAACCCTCCTTGAACATAGTTATCACTAAATAATATATTCAAGCGGAGGGCTTATTGTTACCGCGCGGGAGCAATAAAAAAACGTCTATGGCGGGACGGGCGCTCCCCTTGCGGGGAAAGTCCCCTCATCGACCTAACGCCGTTTTGCGGCGTTACCCGGCAGGCGGGGCTGACTTTCTGCGGTTCGTAGACGTTAATTACGTTATACGCCGTCCGCGCGAAAAAGTCAATAGTTTTTGGGAATTTATTTCGTTCTTACTATGCTTCCGACCGTTCGACAACGCTCCCGATTTTTTCTAAAAGGGCGGCGCGGCCCAAATTTGTAACGGACGAAACGGCGATAATGTCGTCGCGTCCCAAACAAAAGGCGGTCGCGATTTTTTGAACGGAACGCGACAGCGCCGCGCCCGAGAGCTTGTCGGCCTTTGCGGCGAGCACGGTGAAAGGCAGGCGGTTAGAGTACATAAAGTCGATCATTTTTTTGTCGGAGGCGGCGGGGTCGATGCGTGCGTCGGCGAGCAAAAATATATGCTTGGGCGCGTCGGCGGTAAGCAGGTAGCCCTCGATAAGCTCCCCCCAACCGCCGCGCTCGGCTTTGGAAACCTTGGCGTAGCCGTAACCGGGAATGTCGGCGAGAAACACCCGCCCGCCGTCGAGCGAAAAAAAGTTTATAAGCCGCGTTCTGCCCGGCTCGCGCGACGTTCTTGCGATTTTTTTGCCGGCGAGCATATTAATGAGCGAGGATTTGCCCGCGTTCGAGCGGCCGACAAAGCAAATTTGCGGCACGCGGCAAAGAGCGGCGGCGCGGTTTTTGTAGGCGGCGACGTCCGCGAAGCTGGCGGCGAATTCCGCGCTTTCAATCTTGAAAGCCATACTACAACAACGCGGTTTTGAACACCGAATCGATATTGTCGGCGTAGACGATTTCCATATTGTCCTTGACCTCGGCGGGAATGTCGGGGACGTCCTTTTTGTTGTCGAGCGGAATAATCAGCTTTTTGACGCCCGAACGGAACGCCGCGAGCGATTTTTCTTTAAGACCGCCTATCGGCAGAACCTTTCCGCGCAGCGTTACCTCGCCCGTCATAGCGACGCGGCGGTCGACCTTGCGGCCCGAAAACGCGCTTAACAGCGCCGTCGCCATAGTTATGCCGGCGCTGGGGCCGTCCTTGGGCGTGGCGCCCTCGGGCAAATGTATGTGAATATCGTTATTTTTGAACATATCGGGGGCGACTCCGTACTCCTTGGCGCGGCCCTTGACGAGCGAAAGCGCGGTGTGGCACGACTCCTTCATAACGTCGCCGAGCGAGCCCGTAAGCGTTACCTCGCCCTTGCCGTCGGGAATGAGGGCGACCTCGATATTGAGCGTTACGCCTCCGACGGCGGTCCACGCAAGCCCCGTCGCAAGCCCCACCTCGTCCGTGCCGTTCATAACGTCGGAGCGGTATTTGGGCGCCCCGAGGTACTCCGGCAGGTCGTCCTTAGTAACGGTGAATTCAAGATTTTTCTTGTCCTTGCCCGCGTCTACGACCTTGACGGCGACCTTGCGGGCGACGGCGGCGATTTCGCGTTCCAAATTCCTCACTCCGCTCTCGCGCGTGTACTTGCTTATAATCTCGTTCATCGCCTCGTCCGGAACCGTCAAAATCTTTTCGTTTAAGCCGTTTGCGGCGAGCTGCTTGGGCAAAAGATAGCGCTTGGCGATTTGCAGCTTTTCCTCGTACGTGTAGCCCGAAAGCTCGATCGTTTCCATACGGTCGAGGAGCGGGGCGGGAATGCTGTCGAGCGTGTTGGCGGTGGTTACGAACATAACCTTAGAAAGGTCGTAGGGCATTTCGAGATAGTGATCCTTAAACTCGGAGTTTTGGTTCGGGTCTAAAACTTCAAGCATCGCGCTGGCGGGGTCGCCCCTAAAATCGCTCGACATCTTGTCGATTTCGTCGAGCAAAAACACCGGGTTAACGACTTTCGCCTGCCGCATACCGTTTATTATGCGCCCCGGAAGCGCGCCGATATAGGTGCGGCGGTGGCCGCGGATTTCCGCCTCGTCGCGCACTCCCCCAAGGCTCATCGAAACGAGCTCGCGCCCAGCCGCGCGCGCTATCGACGACACTATCGACGTTTTACCCACCCCTGGCGGCCCCACAAAGCAGAGAATCGGGCCCTTTAAGGAGTTAGTGAGGCGGTGAACCGCCAAATATTCCACTATGCGGCGCTTGACCTTTTCGAGTCCGTAATGGTCGTCGTCGAGTATTTTCATCGCCTTTTTAAGGTCGGCGTTCTCCTTGCTCGCCTCGTTCCACGGCAGCTCCAAAAGCGTTTCGATATAGGTTCGCGAAACTCCCGATTCGGGCGACGTTGGCGTCATACGCTCCATACGCGCGATTTCCTTTTTGATTTTTTCCATGGCGTAGTCGGGCAGGCCCTTGCTTTCGGCGCGCGCGCGGAACTCGCGCAGCTCGTCCTCGTTGTCGCCAAGCTCGTCGTGAATCGCCTTGATTTGCTCGCGCAAATAGTACTCGCGCTGATTTTTGTCGATGCTCTCGCGCACCTTGGCGGAAATCTTTTTTTCGGTCTGCAAAATCTCGCATTCGCGGATTATATAAGCGTATATCTCTTCGAGCTGATCGTACTGCCGTTGCAGCTGCAAAAGCTTCTGCTTTTGCGCGTCCTCCTTCATAACGTACGTGCCGACCACGCCTATAAAGTGGCGCAGGTTGGTAAGCGACAGCGCCGCCTCGATTTCGGTGGGCAGCTTGGGGTCTAATTTTCGGAACCGCTCGATTTGGGCGGCGACCTCGCGCTTTACCGCCTCGATTTCTAATTCGTCGCCGCTAACGTCGGCAAAGTCCTTTAACGCCACCTCGAAGTGCGGCTTTATAAGCGTGTACGCGCTAATCTCCTTGCGCTCGCGCCCGTAAGCCAAAACGCGCACGCAGTCGTTCGGCAGCTTTATAAGCTGCTTGATTTTAGAAAGCGTCCCCACGCGGTAAATGTCCTGCGGCGCGGGATCCGTCGCGTTGGGATTCTTTTGCGCCACCAAAAAGATTTCCTCGTCGCATTCGAGCGCCTTGTTTAAGGCCTGCATCGACTTGTCGCGCCCCAAATCAAAATGAACGGTCTGCCCCGGAAAGACGACCACCCCCCTAAGGGCGATCATCTTGTACGACGGCTCCTTGACCGGAATAACCGTTTGAAATGCTTCGTTTACAGCGTTGTTTTCCATACCTTGTCCTTGTCGAAAGGTCAAAAAATACCCTTCCGACACTATTATAACACAAAACCGCGCATATTACAACAATTTTTATAAGGGCATTTTTATAACGTAAGGTTTTATAAGGTCAAACGCATAAATTCGATTGCCCTATCGCCCGATATGCCGCCTGCAAAGCCCCTTACCGCCCCGACAAAAAAATCCCCCGCCGCATCGTTACGGCAAGAGGGATTTTTTTAGTCCGCTTTTTACCCGATTTATTTTTCGCCAAGGCAAGTAATATGAAAATTCTCATGAACGTTGTTATTCCAATCCGTACCTTGTACAACCGCACCACACTCGTCTTTCGTGCCCGAAAAGACTATTTCGGCAAGCGATCGGCTAATGCCCGGTGCGCCTCGATAGCGGCGTTTTTGGCGGTGATGGCGGCGGCGGCGGCGGAGAAGGCGGCGGAGATTTTGGGGTCGGCGTCGCTTTGGGCGTTTTTGACGGCGGCAAAGTAGGCGAGCGCTTTTGCCGCGGCGAGCGTGGTCGCTTTTAGCT
>JAISMM010000024.1 GCA_031276725.1 Clostridiales bacterium
AGGTCGCCCGCCTTGCCTATCTTACCGAAACTCTTAACGCCGCCGCCCCGCCTTTACCGAAACACTTATTAGAAAAGCATTACAACCGCAAGCACGGCAAAAACGCCTACTACGGGCAACCGAAAAAGAAGTAAATTTTTTCATTTGCCCGATTATCTTATAAAATTCGCTTGATTATTTGACGGAATTGTAATATAATTATATTCGTGAGAATGTGCGGCTTTGCCGTCGTTCACGCGGGCAAAATAAGGCAAATAATTTTTATAAGGAGATATATGTTAATGGAAACCTACGGAATCGAGAAGTACGGCGTTAAGCCGTCGGCGGTGTACCGCAACCTGTCGGCGGCGGTGCTTACGGAGCTGGCGATCAAGAAGGAGGACTGTATGCTTACCGACACGGGCGCGTTGCTTGTGAACACCGGCAAGTATACCGGGCGCAGTCCCAACGACAAATTTTTGGTCGAGGAGCCGAGCACTAAGGACGACATCGATTGGGTAAACAACAAAAAGTGCAGCCCGGAGCAATTCGAGTCGATTTACAAAAAGGCGCAAAAATATTTGAGCGGCAAGGAAATCTATTTGTTCGACGGGTTCGCGGGCGCCGATCCCGCCTACAAGATCAATATCCGCGTAATCAACGAGTACCCCTCGCAGAACCTGTTTATGCGCGATATGCTTATCCGCCCGACCGATTCCGAGCTTAAAAATTTCAGCGAGGACTTTACCATTCTTTGCGCTCCCGGGCTTAAGCTCGACGCGAAGGCGGAGGGCATAAATTCCGAGGCGGCGATACTGCTCTCGTTCGAGCGCAGGCTGGTGGTTATTTGCGGCAGCAAGTACAGCGGCGAAATGAAAAAGTCCGTATTTTCGGTTATGAACTACGTTCTGCCCAAAAAGGGCGTACTCGGGATGCACTGCTCCGCCAATATCGCCCTCGACGGCAGCGGCGGCACGGCTCTGTTTTTCGGGCTTTCCGGCACGGGCAAGACCACGCTGTCCGCCGACCCCGACCGCGGGCTTATCGGCGACGACGAGCACGGTTGGAGCGACAACGGCATCTTTAATATAGAGGGCGGCTGTTACGCCAAGTGTATAGATTTGTCCGAGGAAAAGGAGCCCGAAATCTACCGGGCGATAAGGCACGGCGCGGTAGTCGAAAACGTCGTCGTTAATAAGGATACGCGCGTTCCCGACTACACCGACAAATCGCTAACCGAAAACACGCGCGTGGCGTACCCCATAGACTTTATATCCAACGCGGTTATTCCGGGCGTGGGCGGCCACCCCAAGACCGTCATATTTTTGACGGCGGACGCGTTCGGCGTTCTGCCGCCCGTGGCAAAGCTCACCAAGGAGCAGGCTATGTACTACTTCGTGTCCGGCTACACGTCTAAGCTCGCCGGCACCGAGCGCGGAATTACCACGCCCGAATCGACGTTTTCGACCTGCTTCGGCGCGCCGTTCCTGCCGTTAAGGTCGGGTATTTACGCCGAAATGCTCGGCGAAAAAATCGAAAAGTACGGCTCCGACGTTTACCTTATCAACACGGGCTGGGCGGGCGGCGCTTACGGCACGGGCGCGCGTATGAGTCTTAAAATCACGCGCGCGATAGTTACGGCAAGCCTTAACGGCTCGCTCGCAAAGGTCAAATACGCCACCGAGCCGTTTTTCGGACTGCGTATTCCCGAGTCCGTTCCCGGCGTCGATTCCGCATTACTTAACCCCAAAAACACGTGGAAGGACAAAGCCGAATACGATCGCGTGGCGCAAAAGCTCGCCGCCGATTTTGAAAAGAATTTCAAAAAGTACGAGCGTATGCCGGCCGCTATCGTCGCGGCGGGCCCCAAAGCGGCAAAGTAGGGCGGCGGCGCTTGAACTACTATTTGGCAATCGACATAGGCGCGTCGAGCGGCCGGCACATATTGGGCCGGATAGAGGACGGCAGACTGCTGTTAGAGGAGGTCTACCGCTTTACCAACGCGCCGGATAAGTCCGCGAACGGGGACTTGACGTGGGACGTTCGCGCTCTCTTTAACCATATATTAGAGGGGCTTAAAGCCTGCCGCAAGGCGGGTAAGATTCCGGTTTCGGTCGGGATAGACACGTGGGGCGTGGACTACGTTTTGCTGGATAAGTCGGATAGCGAAATTTTGCCCGCTTATTGCTACCGCGATAACCGCACCGCGCCGTTTTTAGATACCGCCGTGCCGTTTGCCGATATGTACGCCAAAACGGGCATACAGCGCCAGCCGTTCAACACCGTGTATCAGTTGCTTGCGGATAAGGCGGCGGGGCGGCTTGCCGGCGCCGAAAGTATGTTGATGCTGCCCGAATATTTTTCGTACAAGCTGACGGGAATAAAGGCGCGCGAATACACCAACGCCACTACTACGGGACTCGTCGGCGCGCTCGCGCGCGCGTGGGATTCGGAGTTAATCGATAAATTACGGCTTCCGCAAAAATTGTTCGCGCCGCTTTTTGAGCCCGGCAAGGCTTTGGGCGGGTTTAGCAAAGCGGTCGAAAAGGCGGTCGGCTTTAACTGCAACGTGATACTTCCCGCAAGCCACGACACCGCGTCGGCGGTCGCGGCGGTTCCGGACGGGGCCGCCGTGTTCATAAGCTCCGGCACGTGGAGCCTTTTGGGAATACTGACCGACCCTATACTGTCGGACGCGGCGCGGCTTGCAAACTATACCAACGAGGGCGCCGTCGGCGGCAAGGTAAGGTTCCTGCGCAACATAACCGGACTTTGGATAATTCAACGGATACGGCGCGAAACGGGCGATAAATATTCGTTTGCCGAGCTTGCCGAAATGGCGGCTTCGGAATCCGGATTCGACTATAATATGGACGTGAACGCGCCGCGCTTTTTGTCGCCGCCGTCGATGATTAAGGCGGTAGAGGAGCAGTGCCGCGAACAAAATTTGCCCGTTCCGAACGGCATAGGCGGACTTGCCCACTGCGTTTACAACAGCCTTGCCCGTAGCTACGCCGACGCGATAACGGAGCTCGAAAAAATAACCGGCAAGCGTTACGGAGCGGTGTGCGTAGTGGGCGGCGGCAGTAATAACGACTATCTTAACCGACTGACCGCCGTTCACACGCGCCGCCGCGTTTTAGCGGGCCCCGGCGAGGCGACGGCGGCGGGGAACATTTTGGTGCAGTATCGCGCCGATCCGAACCGAAAAGCCGACGGCGGCGCGTTTAGCGGCATAATAAGCAAGTCATTCGACATAAAGGAGTATAAAGCCGATGTATAACGAGGCAAAAGAGGCGTATAAGGCGGTCGGGGTAGACGCCGAGCAAGCGATAGAAAAATGCGGTAGGATTCCGGTCAGCTTACACTGCTGGCAGGGCGACGACGTGAGCGGCTTCGAGAACGCGAACGCCGCGCTCTCGGGCGGCATTCAGGCGACGGGCAACTATCCCGGCAAGGCGCGAAGCTTCGCGGAATTGACGGCGGACTTGGACGTCGCGTACTCGCTTATACCGGGCGCTAAGCGACTCAATTTGCACGCGATTTACGCGGTCGGCGAAAATATCGGGCGCGACAAAATAGAGTTCAAGCACTTTAAGCCGTGGTTCGACTACGCCGAAAAGCGCGGTATAAAAATCGACTTTAACCCCACGCTGTTTTCGCATCCCATGCACAAGGACGGTATGACGCTCTCGCACCCCGACAAGGCCGTGCGCGACTTTTGGGTGCGCCACGTAAAGGCTTGCCGCAAAATCGCCGCCGAAACCGGCAAGGCGCAGGGCTCGCCGTGCCTTCATAACATTTGGATTCCCGACGGCTTAAAGGACATTCCCGCCGACAGACTTACGCCGCGTATAAGACTTCGCGAAAGCCTCGACGAAATTTTTTCGGTCAAGTACGACAAGCGTTATATAGTCGACGCCGTCGAAAGCAAGGTGTTCGGCATAGGAATGGAAAGCTACACGGCGGGCAGCTCCGAGTTCTATTTAAGCTACGCCGCCACGCGCGGAATCAACGCGCTTTTAGATAACGGCCACTTTCATCCGACCGAAAGCACCGCCGACAAAATTCCGTCGCTGCTTGCGTTTTTCGATAAGGTCGCCCTTCACGTAACGCGCCCCGTCCGCTGGGATTCGGATCACGTGGTACTGTTCGAGGACGAGGTTAAGGAGATCGCCAAGGAGATTATAGCTAACGGCGCCGAGGAGCGCGTGCTTATAGGGCTCGACTACTTCGACGCGAGCGTCAACCGCATCGCGGCGTGGGCGATAGGCGCGCGCAATATGCAAAAGGCGTTGCTTTACGCCCTCTTAACGCCGCACGCCGAATTAAAACGGTTGCAGGACGAACGGAAATTCACCGCGCTTACGGCGACGCGCGAGGAGCTTAAAACTCTGCCGTTCGGCGACGTTTGGAACGAATATTTGCGCCGTCAAAGCGTCCCCGGCTCCGAATGGCTCGGCGTTGTAGAGGACTACGAAAACAGGGTGCTGTCGGCGCGAAAATAATTTTTTGCGCGCGGACGCTTTCAAAAAAGTATAACCACAAAAAAATATATGTCAAAGGAGATAACAATTATGGCTAACAGATTCGTACTTAACGAAACGGCGTACTTCGGCGCGGGGTCAAGGCGCGAAATCGCGGGCGAAATCGCGCGGCGCGGCTTTAAGAAGGCGCTCCTTGTAACCGACAACGACCTTGTAAAATTCGGCGTCGCCAAAATGGTTACGGACGCCATGGGCAAAACGCCCCACGAGGTTTTTTCGGACGTAAAGGCCAATCCGACGGTCGCCAACGTTAAAAACGCGGTCAAGGCGTTCAAGGCCGCGCGGGCGGACTTTTTGGTCGCGGTCGGCGGCGGCTCGGTAATCGACACGGCGAAGGCCGTCGGCATTATCGTCAACAATCCCGAGTATTCGGACGTGGTTTCGCTTTGCGGCGTCGCGCCCACGCGCAACAAAAGCGTCCCCGTTATAGCGCTGCCCACAACGTCCGGCACGGCGGCGGAGGTTACCATAAACTACGTTATCACCGACGAAAGCCGCAACGTTAAAATGGTTTGCGTAGACCCCAACGACATTCCCGTGCTGTCGATTATCGACGCGGAGCTTGCCGCCACTATGCCCCCGGGCCTTACCGCCGCCACGGGTATGGACGCGCTCACCCACGCTATCGAGGGCTATATAACCAAGGGCGCGTGGGAGCTGTCGGATATGTTCGAGCTAAAAGCCATAGAGCTTATTTGCGGCTCCTTACGGCAGGCGACCGCCAACGGCAAGGACTTAAAGGCGCGGGAGCAAATGGCGCTCGCCCAATACGTGGCGGGTATGGCGTTCTCGAACGTGGGACTCGGCTGCGTCCACTCTATGGCTCACCCCTTAGGCGCGCGGTTCGACGTTCCGCACGGAGTCGCCAACGCGCTCCTGCTCCCGATAGTAATGGAGTACAATATGCCCGCCTGCGAACAAAAGTATTGCGCCATAGCCAAGGCTATGGGCGTCGACGTTTCCAAAATGAGTAAGGGTGAGGGCGCGAGGGCGGCGGTCGACGCCGTCAAAAAGCTGTCGAAGGAGCTTAATATTCCGCAAACCCTGCGCCAAATAAACGTTCCCGAGTCCGCGCTCGAAACTCTTTCGCGCGACGCGTTAAACGACGTTTGCACGGGCGGCAACCCGCGCGAAATCACCGAAAAAGACATTTTAGAACTCTACAAAAAGGCATATTAAAAAGGAAGTGCAACCGTTATGAAAAATATTTTAACCGCAAAATTTTTAACCGACTTTGCCGCGACCGCGTCGAATATGTATCGCTTGGGGTGGGACGAGCGCAACGGCGGCAACATAAGCCTTATGCTCGACGAGTCCGAGCTAAGCGGCTACCTAAACCTCAATAAGCCCGTCCGCACAATACCGATGGGTTTTTCCGAGCCGAGCTTAGAGGGCAAGCTGTTCCTCGTTACCGGCACGGGCAAGTACTTTAAGAACGTCGAGGGCGACCCCGAAACTAACCTCGGCGTTATCCGCGTGGGCAAGACCGACGCGGAGCTTTTGTGGGGCTACAAGGACGGCGGCCGCTTCACGTCGGAGCTTCCCGCCCACCTTATGAGCCACGCCGCGCGGCTTAAAGCCGACCCCGCCCACCGCGTAATAATGCACTCGCACCCCACCTATACGCTCGCTATGACCTATGTAGTTCCGCTTACCGACAAGGAGTTCACCCGCGCCCTTTGGCAAATGTGTACCGAATGCATAGTCGTGTTCCCGGACGGCGTGGGCGTGCTGCCGTGGATGCTCTGCGGCACCAACGAGATAGGCGAGGCGACGGCGGAAAAGATGGCAAGCTACCGCTCCGTCATTTGGGCGCAGCACGGTCTTTACGCCGCGGGCAAGGACCTTGACGAAACGTTCGGCCTGCTCGAAACGGTCGAAAAAGCCGCCCAAATCTATATGCTCACCGCCCCCCTAAAACGCCTCAATACCATCACCGACGAGCAACTCGAAATTATCGCCAAGGCGTTTAAGGTAACCTACCGCAAGGACTTCTTGAAGTAATATTCCGCCCCGTCTATTCGGGCTTATCTGCAATACGCAACGCAAAAGCCGCAAAATTTGTCGGTAACGCCGTAAAACCGCCCCGCCGCCGCAAAATTTTTCAAAAAAACAAAAATTTTTTTGAAAAACATAGTAAAAACCGTTGACAAACTTACCGGAATGCGGTATAATGCAAGAGTAATGAGCGGGTCGCGTTCGTTACAACCTAATTAGCTCATCATTTTCCCCCTTATTATATTATAGCAAAACGGTCGGTTGTACAATCGGCCGTTTTGCATATATAAAACGCCGTGTCTTAAAACCGCCGCGTTTGTCCGGAGGTTTCAAACTAAAAGGATCCAAAATGAAAAAAACCGCAAAAATAAAAAAGTCCAAGCGCATAGTCAATTTTATACTCGTTTGTGCGGGGAGCGTATCGCTCGGCTTGGGCGCGGTCGGAATAATTCTGCCCCTACTGCCCGCAACGCCGTTTCTGCTGTTGACGCTCGTGTGCTACGCAAAGGGTTCGACTAAATTCGAGCGGTGGTTCACGTCCACAAAGCTCTACAAAAAACACTTGGAACCGTTCGTCAAAACAAGGGCGATGACAAACGCCAACAAAATCAAGGCGCTTATTTTTGTTACCGTCCTAATATCCGTACCGATTATTACGGTGGACGTTTTGCCAATGCGCATATTTTTAGGCGTAATAATCCTCGCGCATTACCTTATGTTTATCTTTAAGGTCAAGTCCGTATCCAAGGCCGAGCTAAACCGCCTGTTTGAGGAGGTTAAAGCCCGCGAAGCCGCCGAAGATCTTGAATCCCAAGCCGCCGCCGTTCCCGAATCCGAATCGACGGCAAAGAAAACCGCCCCGCCCGCCGCCGCAAATCCCTATACCGCCGAATCGTCCGCCGTGGAAACGGTTGCCGAGCGTGATACATATACGACCGAATCGTCCGCTAAGGAATCCGGAACCGCCGCCGACGCGGATAACGCCGATACGGCAACCGACATTCGCGCCTCTCATTAAAAAATAACCGAAAGCAATTTTTTGTCCCGTTTTTTCAACAAATTGCCTTTTTTTGCCGATAACGGCGCTATTGCCCGCAAAAACCGGCCGGCTTGCGTCTAAAATCCGCCGCCTAAAATCCGCCCCGCCTAAGCTTATTCGGAGTTTTTCGAAAACCCCGAATAAGCTTAGGCGGCTTTAAGACGGTGAATTTTTTTGTTGCAAGCAAAAAGCAAACCCTTTCCCCCGCATTATACTTTCCGCTCTTAATTGCAGTATAGCATATAATTGTTGACAGCTGTATGTCAACAATCTGTTTTCGTTGCGCAATATTTTTGCTTACGGAGCGATTTTGCCGTTTGTTTTTGTTCTTGGCTTGTTTTTCGCACTCCTCAACTCCCCAAAATTCCCCTCTATGGAGCGCCTCGCCTTATTGACGGGCTTAGCCCGCAAGCTCGCACGTCCGTCAAACGGCGGCGGTGCGGTAAGGGACTTTGCAGGCGGTATATATAAACCGCCGTGCGGCGGACACCCAATCGCCCCTACGAACCGCCTGCAAAAACAATCAACCACCCCGTCGGCATTAGCCGCCACCCCTCCCCGGAGGGGAATTTTGTCAAGTCGCCGATAGCGACCGACGAGCCGTTGAGGAAGATTAGCCGTTGAGGAAGATTATTAAACGGCAAAAGTTATTAATAACCGCTCGGACATTTCCCCGGAGTGGAATTTTGTAAATTCGCCGATAGCGGCGGGCAGGCAGTAGAGGGGGATTTTTATAAGAACCAAAGAGGGGAATTTTTGGGATATGGCGAGTGCGGAAAAGAGGCATTTTCACATTCAATAGTTTATCGGTCGGGGGAAAATTTAAGTTTATAACGAATTATTCGCGCGCACCCTAAAATGACTTGCAAAAAAGGCGGGGGTGTGGTATTATAGTATAATGAAAGTTGCGTACCTCGGCGACGAGAACAGCTTTAGCTTCGCGGCGGCGCAAAACGCGGGATTTTGTAAGGAATCGCGCTTTTTGGGGTTTGCCACGATTCGGGAGTGCTTTGAGGCGCTGACGGCGGGGGCGGTCGAGCGCGCGGTGGTGCCGGTCGAGAACAGCGTGGAGGGCGCGGTCAACGAAACGCTCGATTCTTTTTTGACGGCGAACGTCTATATCACGGCGGAGATACGGTTAAAAATCACGCATTCGCTGATAGGGCTCGCGGGCGCGAAAAAAGAGGACGTTACCGCGATTTATTCGCATCCGCAGGCGCTCGCGCAGTGCCGGGAATTTTTGGCGAAAAACTTTCCCCGCGCGTCGGTCGAGGCGGCAAAGAGCACGTCGGACGCCATCGCGAGGATAGACCGCGTAAGCGCGGCGGCGATAGGGCGCAAGGCCGACGGGGCGAGGACGCGTGTTTTAATAAGCGGCGTCGAGGACGGGCAAAACAACGTAACGCGGTTTTTCGCGCTTGCGGCGGCTCCCGTTTTTGAGGGGACGCGGTGCAGCGTGGTGTTCGACACGGCGAACGAGCCGGGCGCGCTTCTTAAAATTTTGGCGGAGCTTGCGGCGGCGGGGCTGAATATGACAAAAATCGAGTCGCGGCCGGCAAAGACGAATTTGGGGCGTTACGTATTTTTTGTGGACTTCGATTTGCCGGGCGGCAAGGACGCGCTTATGGCGTTTTTGCCGCGCATACAGGCGCACACGGGACTGTTAAAATTTTTGGGAATGTATAACGAGGCGAAGGAGATTTAATTTATTATGGGACTCATCGGATTTATTTTGGGCAGCGACAACCGCAAGCATCTTAAAAAGCTCGAGGCGGTCGCCGACAAGATCGAGGTTTTAGAGGAGCGGTACGCCGCTATGAGCGACGACGGGCTTAAAGCGCAGACGCCGGAGTTTAAGCGGCGTATAACCGAAAATTACGAGACGCTCGACGACATTTTGCCCGAGGCGTTCGCGGTTGTGCGCGAGGCGTCCAAGCGCGTTTTGGGAATGCGGCACTTCCGCGTGCAGCTTATGGGCGGCGTGGTGCTTCATCAGGGGCGCATATCCGAGATGCGCACGGGCGAGGGCAAAACGCTTGTGGCGACACTGCCCGCCTACCTTAACGCGCTCACGGGCGAGGGCGTTCATATCGTTACGGTCAACGATTATCTTGCCAAGCGCGACGCCGAATGGATGGGCAAGGTTCACCGCTTTTTGGGGCTTAGCGTGGGCGTGGCGATTGCGGGAATGACTAACGAGGCCAAGCGCGAGGCGTACAAGTGCGACATTACTTACGCCACCAACAACGAGCTGGGGTTCGATTATTTGCGCGACAATATGGTGCTTTATAAGCAGGATATGGTTCAGCGCAAGCTCGCCTACGCGATTATCGACGAGGTGGACAGCATTTTGATCGACGAGGCGCGCACGCCGCTGATTATATCGGGGCGCGGCGGCAAGTCGAGCGATATGTACGTAACGGCGAACCGCTTCGCCAAAAGCTGCACGCCGGACGATTACGAGGTGGACGAAAAGAAGAAGGCGATCAACCTTACCGAGGACGGTATGCAGCGCGCCGAAAGATTTTTCGGCGTAGCGAGCCTTTCGGACATCGAAAACACCGAGATAAACCATTACATCAACAACGCGATCCGCGCCCACTATATAATGAAGCGCGACAAGGATTACGTTGTCAACGACGGCGAAATAATTATCGTCGACGAGTTCACGGGCCGTTTGATGGTCGGCCGCCGTTACAGCGAGGGCTTGCACCAGGCGATCGAGGCTAAGGAAAACGTCCGCATTCAAAACGAGAATAAGACGCTCGCGACGATCACGTTCCAGAACTACTTCCGGCTTTACGGCAAGCTCGCCGGTATGACGGGAACGGCAAAGACGGAGGAAACGGAGTTTCGCGGAATCTACGGACTCGACGTGGTCGCCATTCCCACAAACCTGCCGTCGGCGCGCGTGGACGAAAACGATCAGGTTTACACGACGGTTCCCGGTAAGCTCCGCGCCGTAATCGCCGACATAGCCGAGTGCTACGAGCGCGGTCAACCCGTTCTTGTCGGCACGACGACCGTCGAAAAGTCGGAGGAGTTGAGCGAATTATTAAAGCGCGAAAAGGTTCCGCACAAGGTTCTTAACGCCAAAAATCACGAAAAGGAGGCGGAAATCGTCGCGCAGGCGGGCAAGCTGCACGCCGTAACGATAGCCACCAATATGGCGGGGCGCGGCACCGACATACTGCTTGGCGGCAACGCCGAATACACCGCGCTAAAACGTATGCGCGACTTAGGTATGAGCGAACAGAGCGTATACTACGCCACGTCGTACTTTAATACCGACGACCCCGAAATTTTGGCGGCGCGCAAGCAGTTCAAGGAGTTCTACGACGAGCATAAGGCCGAAATCGACGAGGAAAAGCAAAAGGTCATAGCCGTGGGGGGCTTGCGCATAATCGGCACGGAGCGCCACGAATCGCGGCGTATCGACAACCAGCTTCGCGGACGCGCGGGGCGGCAGGGCGACATAGGCTCGTCGGTGTTCTATCTTTCGATGCAGGACGAGCTTGTAAGGCTGTTCGGCGGCGACCGTATGAAGCGTATCGCCGAAATGTTCCGCATCGACGAGGACACGCCGTTCTCGCTCAAAATGCTGACAAGGCAGATCGAGAACGCCCAGCGCAACATAGAGGGGCGCAACTATTCCATCCGCCGTCAGGTACTCGAATACGACAACGTTATGAACACGCAGCGCACCATAATCTACGGCGAGCGCGGCAGAGTTTTGCAGGGCGAAAGCGTCCACGAGCAGATCGACAAGATGATCCGCGACCGCATAGAGGTCGTAGTCGACACCTATACCGACCCCAAAACCGATTGGGATCAATGGGACAACGAGAACCTCAACAAGGAAATCGAGCGCAAATTGCTGCCGGGCGACACGTCGTTTTTGTCGGACGACCGCCTTAGCCGTTGGGCGTTGGAGGAGATTAAGGAGCAGATTTACGAGGCGATGATGCTCTATTATAACGAAAAAATCGCGAACGCCAAGGCCTTGGGCGTCGACTTCGAGGAGGTCGAGCGCGTCATTCTGTTAAAGGTCGTCGACAGCAAATGGATGGACCATATCGACGCTATGGATTCGCTTAGGCGCGGTATCGGGCTTAAAGCCTACGGTCAGCAGGACCCCGTAACCGCCTACAAGCAAGAGGGCTTCGCTATGTTCGACGATATGATCGAGCGTATACAGGAGGAAACCGTCGCGCTCCTCATGCGCGTCAACGTCGAGCAGGCGCCCGTAAAACGCGAGGGTCAAAACTTGGAGCTTGTGGTGTCGCGCGGCGACGGACGCACCCGCCAGCCGAAAGCCCCCGCGCAAAACGTCAACAAGTCGGTCGGCCGCAACGATCCCTGCCCTTGCGGGAGCGGCAAGAAGTACAAGCAGTGTTGTTGGGATAAGGATCATAACGAATAAAACGCCCCTCTTTGCCGCTCCGCGATTTGCAAAACGCGGGCGCGGCGGGCAATCAACCACCCCGACGCTGCGCGCCGCCCCTCCCCGGAGGGGAATTCAAGGGAACAGCCGAGAGCGGCGGACTAACCGATAAATACCAAAGCAAAGTTTGTCTGCCGCATTCGGCGCGTCCCAAAAATTCCCCTCTATGGAGGGGTGTCGGCGAACGCCGACGGGGTGGTTCGCCGCCTGTTGCTCCGCGTCCGCCACGCCCCTCTTTGCCGCTCCGCAAACGGAGCATCACCTATTATAAAAGAACAATGATAATCGACGATATAAAAATGCGGCTTAAAAATCTGCAAAATAAGTTTTCGGACTGCTACGCGGCCGTGGGTGTCGCGGAATTGCAAAGGCGCAAGGCCGAGCTTGACGCGCTTCAAGCCGACCCCGATTTGTACAAAAATCTAAAACGCGCCCAAAGCGTCAATTCGGAGGCAAAATTCGTCTCCGAAAAACTTTCGCTTGCCGCCGCGCTTAAAAGCCGACTCGCCGAAACGGCGGAATTTATCACGCTCGCCGAGGACGAGGACGACGACGCGCTGTTGTCGGACGTCGAAAAAGGGCTTTCGGCGCTCGAAGCCGACGTCGAAAAGCTTTATCTTTCCACGCTCTTAAAGGGCGAATACGACAAAAACAACGCCGTTTTGACGCTCCACGCGGGCGCGGGCGGCACCGAGGCGCAGGATTGGGTGCAGATGCTTTACCGTATGTACAAAATGTACGCCGCCGCCGAGGGCTTTACGGTCGGGGAGCTTGATTATTTGGCGGGCGACGAGGCCGGCATAAAGTCCGTAACCTTTACCGTGCGGGGGCTAAACGCCTACGGCTATCTTAAAGCCGAAAAGGGCGTGCACAGGCTCGTGCGCATATCGCCGTTCGATTCCAACGCCCGCCGCCACACGTCGTTCGCCTCGCTCGAGGTCGCGCCCGAAATCGAGGACGAGGGCGCTATCGAGGTTTCGCCGGACGAGCTTAAAATCGACACCTACCGCAGCGGCGGGGCGGGCGGTCAGCACGTCAACACCACCGACAGCGCCGTCAGAATTACGCACCTGCCCACGGGCATAGTCGCCCAGTGCCAAAACGAGCGCTCGCAGCTGCAAAACCGCGAAACGGCTATGAAAATGCTGCTCGGCAAGCTCGTCGAAAAGCGCGAGCGCGAGCAGGCCGAAAAAGCCAAAACCAATCAGGAGGGCCTAAAAAAAATAGAGTGGGGCAGTCAAATCCGTTCCTACGTTTTTCAGCCCTACACTATGGTAAAGGATCACCGGACGGGGTTTGAAACTCCGGACGTCGCCGCCGTTATGAACGGAAAAATTTCCGGTTTCATATTCGACTACCTTAAAAAATCGTAATGTACTACGACGTTGTAAAAGCTAAATTCGACGCGCTCAAAGGAAAATCCGACGCCGTTATTTTGGGTATCGAAACCTCGTGCGACGAAACCGCCGCCGCCGTCGTCCGGGGCGGCGTTCCTTTGTCGAGCGTCGTCGCCTCGCAAATAGAGATTCACAGGCGTTTCGGCGGCGTAGTGCCGGAGGTCGCCTCGCGCAACCATACTTTAAGTATTAACGGCGTCGTCGAAGAGGCGTTAAGCGCGGCGGGCTTAAATTTTGACGGCATCGACGCTATCGGCGTAACGTACGGGGCGGGGCTTTTGGGCGCGCTTTTGGTCGGCGTTTCGGCGGCGAAGGGTTATAGCTTTGCAAAAAATATTCCGCTCGTAAGGGTCAACCATATCGAGGCGCACATAGCGGCGGTTTACGTCGAATACCCCGAACTGCGCCCCCCCTTTATCGCCGCGGTCGCGAGCGGCGGCCACACCTCCGTTATAGACGTAACCGATTTTAACGGATTCAGAACGGTGGGCATCACGCTGGACGACGCGGTGGGCGAGGCGTTCGATAAGGTCGCCCGAATGCTGGGGCTGCCGTATCCCGGCGGGCCGGAGGTCGAGCGGCTGGCAAAATCGGGCAAGCCCGTCATCGATTTTTACAAGAGCAAAAAGCCCGTGCGCGCCGATCTGTCGCTGTCGTATTCGGGGTTAAAGACGGCCGTAGTCAACTATATTCACGGCTGTCGTCAAAGGGGAACGGAGCCGCCCGCCGCCGACATATGCGCCTCGTTCACAAAAGCGGCGGTCGACGCGCTCGCGCAAACGGCGGTTTCGGCGGCGCAAAGGCTCGGGCGCGGGCTGATAGTTTTGGCGGGCGGCGTGGCGGCAAACGGCGATTTGCGCCAAAGCCTTACGGACGCGGCGCAAAAACGCGGCATAAGTGTGGTTTATCCGCGCCCCGCCCTCTGCACCGACAACGCCCTTATGGTGGCGGTTCGCGCTTATCACAGCGCGTTCGCGGGCAAAAATCTAGCGGATTTATCGCTTAACGCGGTAAGCTCGGCGGCGGTCGGCGAATGAAAAAGACGGTCGTAGTGGGTATGAGCGGCGGCGTCGACAGCTCCGTCGCGGCAAAATTGTTGATAGACGGCGGCTATAACGCCGTCGGACTCTTTATGCGCAATTGGGACGAGGACGACGGCGGCGAGTGTACCGCGGCGGCGGATTGGCGCGACGCGCAAGCCGTTTGCGGCAAGCTCGGCATTCCGTGCTACTCGGTCAACTTCGCAAAGGAGTACCGCCAAAGCGTGTTCGACAGCTTTTTAGACGAGTACCGCGCGGGCCGCACGCCGAACCCGGACGTACTCTGCAACCGCGAAATCAAGTTCGGGCCCTTCGCGTCCTACGCAAAAAAGCTCGGCGCGGACTATATCGCCACCGGCCACTACTGCGGAATTTTGCACGGCGCCCCGGGCGGCGCCCGGCTGTTAAAGGCGGCCGACGCGAATAAAGACCAAACCTATTTTTTGAACGCCGTCCGCACGGAACAGCTTAACGGCGTTCTGTTCCCGCTTGCGGATTTAACCAAGAGCGCGGTTCGGGCGATAGCCGAAAAATGCGGACTTCCGACGGCTAAAAAGCGCGATTCCACGGGCGTTTGCTTTATCGGCGAGCGCGACTTTAAGCGGTTTTTGCAAAATTATTTGCCGAACAAAAAGGGTAATATCGTCGATAAGTCCGGCAACGTTTTGGGCGTTCACGACGGTCTTATGTACTACACGCCCGGCCAGCGGCGCGGCTTAAATATAGGCGGCGTGCGCGGCTGCGGGGCGGGGCGGTGGTACGTTACCGACAAGCGGCCCGACACTAACGAGCTTGTCGTTTCAAACGGCGAGGGCGGGGAGCTGTTTTCGCGCTCGCTCGAATGCGGCCCTATCAATATCATAGGCGCGGACGGCTTCGGCGACAAATTCGCCTGCACGGCAAAAACGCGCTACCGCCAGTCCGAGCAAAACGCCGTCGTTACAAGAACGGCCGTCGGCGCCTCCGTCGAATTCGAAAAGCCTCAACGCGCCGTTACTCCCGGGCAATACGTCGTATTTTATGTCGGGAACCGCTGTCTTGGCGGCGCCGTAATAAACTCGGTCGGTCGCTGAAATTCCGTATGGATAAAACTCCGGACAGATTTAATCGGCTTTAAGGCGCGTCTTTTTTGCCACAAATTTTCTTCTTTTTTTGACAACAGCGGTGCTATTGCCTGCACAAACAAGCCGGTTTCTATCTAAAAAATCCGTTGGCTTAAACTCACCTCATTTAACATAACTTGCCGCTACGCTTGCGTTTGATTGCCCATAGCACAAAAATTTTTCAAAAAATTCTGCGATAAACTATTGACTTTTTACAGGGAACGGAGTATAATAATATTGCAAGGTAAAACTTGCAACTCCCACGGCAACGTGTGGTTGAAGTTGCCCGCGTAAGCGGGCCTCCGCTCCCTGTAAAAACTACGGGGAGCATTTTTTTATGAAAGGCCGGGGTTTGAAAACCTTAAAAAATTCTGCGACAAACTATTGACTTTTTACAGGGAACGGAGTATAATAATATTGCAAGCTAAAACTTGCAATTCCCACGGCAACGTGAGGTCTTGGACTCGCGCAAGCGGGATGCTCCCTGTAAAAACTACGGGGAGCTTTTTTATGAAAAGCCGGAGTTTGAAAACCTTAAAAAATTCTGCGACAAACTATTGACTTTTTACAGTGAACGGAGTATAATAGCATTGCAAGCTAAAACTTGCAATGCTCACGGCAACGTGAGGGCTAAGCTGCCCGCGTAAGCGGGACCCCGCTCCCTGTAAAAACTACGGGGAGCATTTTTTTATGAAAGGCCGGGGTTTGAAAACCTTAAAAAATTCTGCGACAAACTATTGACTTTTTACAGTGAACGGAGTATAATAACATTGCAAGCTAAAACTTGCAATGCTCACGGCAACGTGAGGGCTTGGACTCGCGCAAGCGGGATGCTCCCTGTAAAAACTACGGGGAGCTTTTTTATGAAAAGCCGGGGTTTGAAAACCTTAAAAAATTCTGCGACAAACTATTGACTTTTTACAGGGAACGGAGTATAATAGCATTGCAAGGTAAAACTTGCAATGCTCACGGCAACGTGAGGGACAAGGCTCGTGTAAACGAGCGCTCCCTGTAAAAACTACGGGGAGCTTTTTTTTATAAAAGGCCGGGGTTTGAAAACCTTAAAAAATTTTGCGACAAACTATTGACAAATCGCAGAGAGTAGAGTATACTACAGATGCGTTGTAAAACACGCGAGCTTACGGGTAACCGTAAGCTGGACGCTTTCCTCACGAAAGTGAGACCGAGGACTCTCTGAAATAAGGGAGTCCATTTTTTATGCAAGAGTTTTACATATACACGATAAAACAAAATACATAGACAAGTTCGGTAATATCGAATCGCAAATTGCGGATCCCAAAGCAAAAATGCTTAAACGACACGTTATTTGCGTTAAGGGCAGAACCGGACAAAATCGGCTTATTCCTTTAACTAGCATAAATCCCGGCAATAGTCGGTATCAAGATAAAGCATATAGGGCAAAAGGTTGGAAAGATGACGAAAAAGGTTTAACTGTTAAAGCCGTTATGTCTTTGCCTAATATTACCGGGCAAAAAAAAGATTCAAGCTATAAAACCGTTTTAGAGTTTTTCAAAGCGCTTCCCATTAAGCCGGATTATGTCAAAAGATATATGCATACGCGAGTTCATATTAAGGCTGATTTAAATCAAAAAAGTTGAACGATATTAAATCAAATTTCACTGCGTATATGCCGTGTGTTAAAAAACTTATTTTATACGCTAAAATCGGTTGCTAAATGCCGTGTTTCTGTGTTATAATAGTTATATTGTCCGCGCGTAACCGAACCCGCGTCCCGCGTGCGCCCCGTAGGCGGCGTGCGTAACACCGTCGGCAAGGCCGTTCCGGCAAATTCCTCATATTTATTTAGGCGGCAATCCTTTTTTTGCGGGTATACGGCCCGGTTTCCTACGGGGATATAGCTCAGTTGGCAGAGCGTTTGAATGGCATTCAAAAGGTCGGGGGTTCGACTCCCCCTATCTCCACCAAATTTTTGTACCGCGACGGGAGCGCGACAGGAGAATAAAATTATGACGGACGAAAGAATATTCGGGAGATATCCGCAAAAAAAGAAAAACGAAAAGACGCCGGTAAAGTGGCGCGTACTCGACGCGGACGGCGGCGAGGCGTTGCTGATAAGCGAGGCGGTTTTGGACAGTCGCGCGTATAACGGCGGGGAGAGTAATGTATGGGCGGAGAGTGATATACGGGCGTGGCTTAACGGCGGGTTCTATGACGCGGCGTTCGACGCCGACGAGCAAAAAATGATAGTCGAAACCGAAAACGCGAACAACAAGGGCGGCGATACGCGCGACAGGGTGTTTTTGCTTAGCGCGGACGAGGCGAACCGCTATTTTAAGAGCGACCGCGACAGAACGGCTAAAAAGACCCGTTACGCGCGAAAAGGTTTTTTCTTTATACGGCGCAAGGCGGACGCGATAACTCCTTGGTGGCTGCGTTCGAGCAGTCTTGCGTATCCCGAGGGCGCGGTCGTAGTGAACGCGGGCGGGCGGATTCATTCGGACGGCTACAAAATGAACGCCGCGATTATCGGCGTCAGACCCTGCGTACGGGTAAAGACGGACGGTATTTAGTTTTGACGATGAGAGGAGGATAAGATTTTTGGAGCAGATGGCGGGAATCGAACCCGCACCGTAAGCTTGGGAAGCTCAAGTTCTGCCACTAAACTACATCTGCATTTATTATTTACTTAGTTACCCTCACATCTCTTCAAGCAAGCGCGCGGCATAGCCTTTCAGCATACTTTTGCCCTCGTCGTTAAGGTTGTCGTAAATTTTTTGGAGCTCGGGGTCGATTGCGCCGGTCGGCTCGGCGCCGTCGCGGGATAAAAGGTAGGCGGTGGTGGTGTGCAGCGCCGCCGCGAGCGGTTCGAGTACGGACGAGGGCAAATTTTCGATGCCGTTGCTCTCGTAGCGGTAGACCGTGGTTCGGGCCTTGCCCAAAATCCTTGCGAGTTGCGTAACGGTAAGTCCGGCCGCCTCGCGTTTAGTTTTAATTTTTTCGCCCATTGTCATAGTTAGCACTCCGTATGCGTGGCATTTTGATCCACTTGACTTAAATATTATCACATTTCTCTTAAAAATGCAACTCATTTAATAAAAAAAACAAAAAAACAAAAAAATTTTTTGAAAAACTATTGACATAAGGTAAAAAATGTGATATTTTGGTAGTGTTGCACGAATGCACCAAAATAATGCATAAATGCAACAAACAAAAAAACAATGTTAAGGAGTAAAAATATGATAAACGTAAAGAAGTTAAAAGAGAAACTTTATGAGAACAAGCTTACGATTTGCGAAGCGGCCGAAAAAATCGGAATCTCAAAAAGTACATTCTACCGCAAGCTCAAAAACGGCGGGGACGGCTTTTTGGTGCGCGAAGTAAATGTCTTGGCGTCGCTTTTGAATATGTCGTCCGCCGAGGCGACGGTGATATTTTTCGCCAACAATTTCGCCGACACAAAAAAGCGGAACGGAACATAGCGGTTTCGCGCCGTCCGTTTTTAATAAAAATTCCGAATAGAAAACTCCGGACAAGTTTATGCAACTTTACGGCGCGTCTTTTTTGCTGGAAAAATCTTTTTTGGCAATAGCGGTGCCGTTGCCTGCAAAAGCAAGTCGATTTCTATCTAAAAAATTCACCGGCTTAAAGCCGTCCGAACTTGTTCGGAGTTTTTCGGTATCAAAACGGCGGCGGCGCGGATAAGCGGCGGGATTCAAGTAGCGGCAAAAGGATAATGACAATGAAAAAGACTGTTCTTATAACGGGCGCCTCGGGCGGTATCGGCTGCGAGCTCGCCAAAATTTTCGCGGCCGAGGGCTGCGATTTAATACTGACCGCGCGCCGTGCCGACAGGCTCGACGAGCTTAAAGCCTCTCTTACGGAGCGGCACGGTATTTCGGTTTTGACGTTCGTCCAGGATTTGTCCGAGCCGGACACGCCCGACGTTATATCGCGGGCCGTTACCGGCGCGGGCTGCCGCGTCGACATCCTCGTAAACAACGCCGGACTCGGCGATTACGGGCCGTTCGCCGAATCGGATTTAGAAAAGCAGTCCGCCGTCGTTCAGGTCAACGTCGCCGCCCTTATGCGCCTCACAAGGCTCTTTTTGCCGCAAATGCTGGGCCGCAAAAGCGGAAAAATAATCAACATAGCCTCGATTGCCTCGTTTATGCCGGGGCCGTTTATGTCGGTTTATTACGCATCGAAGGCGTTCGTCCTCTCGTTTTCGGAGGCGCTCGCCCGCGAGCTCCAAGGCAGCGGAGTGTCCGTTACCGCCGTTTGCCCCGGCCCGTCCAAAACCGGCTTCGCCGCCGCCGCGGGACTCAACGAGTCAAAAATTATCGGCGCGTTCAACAGCGTCGGCGCCGATTCCGTCGCCCGTTTCGCCTACAAGGCGGCTATGAAAAACAAGACCGTCGCCGTGCACGGCTTCCTCAACAGGCTGGCCGTTTTTTTCGGCGTCCGCTTTCTGCCTCGCCGCGCCCTGCGCTTTTTCGTCGCAAAAATCCAAGGCCTTCGCAAAAAATCCGACTCAAATTAGACCCCGGCAAAAAAGACGCGTCTTAAAGTCGCTTAACCTTGTTCGGAGTTTTTTAAAAACGGGGCGGTTTTTGCTTGCTTAAATCGCCGCGCGGCGTTTTTTTAGCGCGGACAAACAAAAAATGCCCCTCCGTGGAGGCATTGTCACGAAGCCATTGATTTGGGAAATACGAACATAGATGAAGAATAAAGGAATTGAGTGAAATACACAGCAATTTTTCAAAGAATAGCCTATTTTATGGCTGTATTTAGTCCAATCATCACAAAAATAACTATTTTATTATTTTGCCGTTTCCCTCAATTCCTTTCTTTATCAACGTATTCGTGACAATGCCCTCCGTGGAGGGGTGGCGGCGAACGCCGACGGGGTGGTAAGGGTTTTAGCGGGCGGCACATATAAGTCGTTGCGCGCGGACAATCAACCGCCCCGTCAACTCCGTTGCCACCCCTCCCCGGAGGGGAATTTCGAGGACGCGCCGAAAAATTACTCAACAGCCGCCGCGTTTTATTTTGAGAACGGGGCGGTTTTTGCTTGCTTAAATCGCCGAATAATTATATAATATTTGTGTAAGCCGTAAATGAATGAGCGGCATAA
This sequence comes from Clostridiales bacterium, assembly GCA_031276725.1. Lineage (GTDB taxonomy): Bacteria > Bacillota > Clostridia > Christensenellales > Pumilibacteraceae > RACS-047. Next base: position 20,664 of record JAISMM010000024.1, read on the forward strand.
TATTTATACGCCCGCCGCGCGCGCCGGGCGGCAAAAGGAGTTCGCGGCTATGGACAATTTTATATACGAAGTTCCCACAAGGGTATATTTCGGTCGGGATCAACTCGCTTATTTGGGCGGGGAGCTGGGGCGTTTCGGCAAGAACGTGCTTTTGTGCTACGGCGGCGGCTCTATAAAAAGGAACGGACTTTACGACAAGCTCGCCGCGCAAATTAAGGCGGCGGGGCTGACGCCGTTCGAGCTTGGCGGCATAGATCCCAATCCGCGCGTGTCGTCCGTCCGCGAGGGCGCCGCGCTTTGCCGCAAGCACAAAATCGACGTGCTGTTGGCGGCGGGCGGCGGCTCGGTTATCGACTGCGCCAAGTTCATAGGCGCGGCGGCGTTCTACGAGGGCGACGCGTGGGAAATCCTGACAAAAAAGCCGCGAATCGACCGCTGTCTGCCGCTTGTAACCGTGCTTACGGCGGCGGCCGCGGGCTCCGAAACGGATTCGTTCGGCGTAATCAGCAACCCCGACACGAACGACAAAATCGGTTGGGGCTATTCCGTTATGACGCCCAAGGTTTCGTTTTTGGATCCGTCCAACACCTACACGGTGAACGCGTTCCAAACGGCTTGCGGCGCGGCCGACATTCTTTCGCATATCGTCGAGGTTTACTTCGCCCCGGGCGACACCTTTTATATGCTCGACGCGGTTATGGAGGGTCTTATGAAAACCGTCGTAAAATTCGCGCCCGCCGCCCTTAAAAATCCGACCGACTACGAGGCGCGCGCAAACCTTATGTGGGCGTCCTCGTGGGCGATAAACGGCTTTATAAGCGGCGGCGCCGATCACGCGTGGAGCTGTCACCCCGTAGAACACGAGCTGTCCGCCCACTACGACATTGCCCACGGCGCCGGACTCGCCGTTCTTACGCCGCGTTGGATGGAGTACGTCCTCGACGAAAAAACCGCGCCGCGCTTTAAGCGTTTCGGCGTAAACGTCTTTGATCTCGACCCCGCCGTTCCCGCCCCGACCGCCGCCCAAGCGGCTATCGAAAGCCTTAAAGAGTTCCTCTTTACCGTCTGCCGTCTTCCGGCAAATTTGACCGCCCTCAATATAGATTCGTCTAAGTTCCCCGTTATGGCTCAAAAGGCCTGCCGCCTTGGCGACCTAAAATACGCCTACAAGCCCCTCGCCCCCCGCGACGTCGAAAATATTTTGAATATGTGTTTATAAGGCGGCGGGGAATACATATGAGTAACGGGTCGGATAAAATATGACAACAATTATTAACAACCCCTATTATTCGGAGTTCTTAACGTTGAGCGCTAATGCGCGGCGCAGCGTTAGATTGTGCGCTCCGTTTGTAAAAGTTGATGTTATAACCGACATTTTGAACGTAGTTCAAGATAACGTAAAAGTTGATCTGATTACAAAAGTAGATTTGAAAAGTTATCATAGTAACGTATCGGACATAGCGGCATTGCAATCGACATTATCGCGTGGCGGAAACGTTTATAACTGCTCTAATCTTCATGCAAAAGTCTATTTATTTGACGATACGAACTGTATAATAACATCGGCAAACTTAACAACCTCGGGATTTCAAAAGAATGTTGAATGCGGCGTTGTAACGGGGGAATCGTCGCTTGTGGGATCGGCGGTCAATTTTTTTAATCAAATGGTGTCGACCGATGATGTTGGAGAAATAACGGAATCAAACATCGCCGAAATAGAAAGAATATTATCCGCATTGGTTCCTATGCAAAAAATGAATTATCCGCAACTCAACTTTCAGAAAGATAGCGAGGATGATGCCGCGAGAATTGCGGGGAGTTTAACGGGTTGGAAGCGAGATGTTTTTATAGAGATTTGCGCGCTTAACGATGACGTTTTTACTTCGGTTGAAGTGGAAAAGATGGCGGAATCATTATGCAAGAAATACCCGCGTAACAATTATCGCGAGGCAAAAATACGCCAAATTTTACAACAACTCCGGGACTTAGGTCTGATTGAATTCGGTATGCCCGGTGTTTATAAAAAATTATGGAATTAAAAATAAATCCAAAAATTCAACTTTTTACTGCTCGCGCACGAATACGTGTTCGTATTCAAAAAATGAGCGGCGGCGCGTATAAAAAGACGAAACTAACGCGGCGTTTTATTTGCCTTTTATCTACATTCGGTGTATAATGGTATAAATCGAGGTCGAAAAAAGGAAGCGGCAGAATGCAAGTAAACGAAATTATCAAAAGGTACGGAGTGGTTCCCGTCGTGGTGCTTAACGGCGTGGAGGAGACGGTTCCGGTGTTGAACAGACTGCGGATCGGCGGCTTGCCGATAGCGGAGATTACGTTCAGGACGGCCTGCGCAAAGGACGCTGTGCGGCTGGCGGTTAAAACGTTCCCGGATATGCTTATCGGGGCGGGGACGGTTATAACGGCGGAGCAGTGCGGCGAGGCGGCGGAGGCGGGCGCTAAATTTATAGTCGGTCCCGGTTTTAGCGCGGGCGTGGCGGAGGCGTGCAAAAAAAGGGGACTGCCGTATTTTCCCGGCTGCGTAACGCCGTCCGAAATTATGACGGCGCTGTCGTTCGGGCTTAACGTTTTGAAGTTTTTTCCCGCGCAGGTTTACGGCGGGTTAAAGGCGATAAACGCGCTCGGGGCGGCGTTCCCGAACGTCAAATTTATTCCGACGGGCGGCGTGGACAATTCAAATTTGGCGGAATATCTGTCTAACCCCAAGGTCTATGCGGTTGGCGGCAGCTTTATGTTGAAGGGCGACGTTCAAAAAACGACCGAAGAGGCGATGGAAATCGTCAAAAAAATAAGGAGTTAAAGATTATGAAAATTGTAACGTTCGGCGAGATTATGCTGCGGCTAAGCCCCGCGAATTACGGTCGTTTTGTGCAGGCCGACAGCTTTTGCGCGACCTACGGCGGCGGCGAGGCGAACGTGGCGGTCAGCCTTGCGAGTTTCGGACTCGACGCGGCGTTCGTAACAAAGCTGCCCGCAAACGAAATCGGTCAGGCGGCCGTTAATTCGTTGCGCCGCTACGGCGTGGACGTATCGGGAATCGTTCGCGGCGGCGACCGCACGGGGATATATTTTCTTGAACGCGGCGCGTCGCAACGGCCGTCCAAGGTCGTCTACGACAGAGCCGGTTCGGCGATCGCCGAGTGCGCGCCGAACGACTTCGATTGGGATAAAATATTTGCGGGCGCGGACTGGTTCCACTTTACGGGCATAACCCCCGCGCTGTCCGAAAACGCGTTCGCGGCGTGTTTGGCGGCGGCAAAGTCGGCAAAGTCGAAAAACCTGACCGTTTCATGCGACCTAAACTACCGCAAAAACCTGTGGAGCCGCGAGCGGGCGAATCAAAAAATGACCGAGCTTATTAAGTACGTCGACGTGTGCATCGCCAACGAGGAGGACGCGAAGGACGTGTTCGGAATCGAGGCGGGCGGCACCGATATCACCACGGGCAAAATTTCGCGCGAGGGCTATAAGGACGTCGCCGAAAAGCTCGTAAAGCGGTTCGGCTTAAAGTGCGCCGCCATAACCCTGCGCGAAAGTCTTTCGGCGTCCGACAACAATTGGGCGGCTATGCTGTATAACGGCAAGGAGTTCTTCTTTTCCAAAAAGTACGCCGTGCGCGTCGTCGACCGCGTGGGCGGCGGCGACTCGTTCGGGGCGGGGCTCATCTATGCTATGCTTTGCGGCAACACCCCCCAAGACTCCGTCGAGTTCGCTACGGCGGCAAGCGCCCTCAAACACACAATCGAGGGCGACTTTAACCTTGTGTCCGTCGACGAAGTAAAAAAGCTCGCCGCCGGCGACGGCTCCGGCCGCGTCCAAAGGTAACGGCTACCCCTTTTTTTGCAACGCGTCATAAGGTCGCTTAAACTTGTTCGGAATTTTATCCACAGAGGGGAATTATTTTGCCGCTTAAAAGCCTTGGGGAGCCTGGCGCATTACGCTTACGAATTTAATCGAGAATAGGTCGCAGACCAGAAGGTCGCCGTTGGGGGCGCGCAGGATTATGTAGCTTGCGCCGACCTTGTCTAAAATGCCGGTTCGGTCGGTTAGTGTCGGGCCTATCATAAATTCGACGCGCATATATTTGCCGATTTGCGTCGCCAAATATCCGGGAACGTACGGCTCGCTCTCGATAGTTTCGGGCGCGGGCCCGCCATCCGGAATCCGCATCGCCGCTTGCGAATCCTTGCCGTATGTGCCGTAAAACATTTTATGTAATCCTCCTTGAAGATAATTTATGTGGAGTGGTAGTACTCGGTGGGCCGATAAAAACAATGCAAATTAACGCGCGTGTGGAACGTTCCCGATTGACCCGGGAAGGCGGGCCTGCAATCGCCGTAGGGGTTAAAATACCAAAGGCTTGTTCCCACCGCGCCCAAAACGCCGCCGCTAAGCGCCCAATCCGCGATTTCGTAATGAATCGGCTCGGGAGGGCTTGCGTATATCGTTTGCGGGTTGGGGCGGCCGCCGAGCGTGTCGGCTACGCAGTCGAACTGTCGCGGCTGAAAAATCACGCCGCGCACGCTGCCCGCGCCCGTCCGCGCGTATTCGCCCGTCGACGCCCTGACGCGGTTCATAATAACCGTGGCGACGGCGCGCATTCCGTTTTCGCCCTCGCCGCCCGCCTCGCACTTTATGATTCTGGCTAAAAGCTCCCTGTCGTCGTACCCCACCGCCGCATCTCCTTAAACGCGTTAAAACCCGTTCGGAATTTTCTATTGCAATATATGCGCCGCTTCCCCGCGCGGTTACAAAATTCGGGAAAGTATAAATGACCCTTAAAAAGAAAGATGAAACGTAACACAAAAAACCGCCGTATACGACGGTTTTTTGCTTGACAACGATTACACTAATATAGTAAAATTATTAAGCGTCGCAAAAAGCCCCTTGCGGACGCTTGGAATTTTTAGCGTGAAATGGAAATTCCGACGATATTATTAAAAGGAAAATCAGAATGAAGACATTTATGGCTAACGCCCGGACCGTCGCGCCCAAGTGGTATATCGTAGACGGCGCGGGTATGCCGCTCGGACGGCTTGCGAGTCAAGTCGCGTCCGTTTTGCGCGGCAAGAATAAACCGACCTACACCCCGCACGTCGATACGGGCGATTTTGTCATAGTTATCAACTGCGACAAGGTTGTGCTTACGGGGCGCAAGCTCGAACAAAAAATCAAGCGGCACCACACGCTCTATATGGGCGGTATGAAGGAGACGCTTTTCAAAAAGGTTATGGCCGAAAATTCCGACGGCGCCGTGTACGACGCGGTAAAGGGAATGCTGCCCAAGAATCCGTTGGGCCGCAAAATGCTTAAAAAACTGCGCGTCTACAAGGACGGCGTTCACGGCCACGAGGCTCAACAGCCCGAGGTTTTAGAACTTGTTAAAAAGAGGTACGAGTAATTATGGCGGCAAAATCGACGGCTAAAAAGAAACTGCAATTTTGGGGAACCGGACGGCGCAAAAAGGCGATAGCCCGCGTAAGGCTTTTGGCGGGCGACGGCGCGGTTCAGATTAACGGACGCTCTATCGACGACTATTTCGGACTCGATACGCTTAAATTTATCGTGAATCAGCCCTTTGCCGCGACCAAATCGGCGGGTAAGTTCGACGTGTTCGTCAACGTCAAGGGCGGCGGCTTTACCGGACAGGCGGGAGCTATCCGCCACGGCATAGCCCGCGCTCTTTGCGAGGCGGACTCCGATTACCGTACCGAGCTCAAAAAAGCCGGCTACCTTACCCGCGACCCCCGTATGAAGGAACGCAAGAAGTACGGCTTAAAGAAGGCGCGTAAGAGTCCTCAATTCTCCAAGCGCTAGTCGGAGCGGGCAAATTCTCCGGGATAGCGCCAAAAATAAAGCCCCGTCTAACTTACGTATTAGATATACGCGCGTGTCGGCGGACTTTCGTTTTTGACGCTCCGGCGGATTTTTGAACGGTTTGACCCGTTCCGGTTCCGGGCGGTATTAACAGATTGTGGAAGTTAATCGACTACTAAAAAAAAGCGGCTTTGTGTTCAAAAAGCGTTACGGGCAAAATTTTATTACCGACGCCAACCTTTTGCGCGCGATCGTTTCCGACGCGGAGGTTTGCGGCGCCGATACGGTCGTCGAGGTCGGCGCGGGGGCGGGCGCGCTCACAAAGGAGCTTGCGGCGCGGGCAAAAAAAGTCGTCGCGTTCGAGATCGATACGACGCTTAAACCGGTTTTGGATTCCGCGCTGAGCGGTCTTAATAACGTACAAATTTTTTACCGCGACCTGCTGAAAGTTTCGCCCGGCGAGCTTGCCGCGATAGTCGGCGGCCCTTATAAGGTCGTCGCGAATTTGCCGTACTATATTACAACGCCCGTAATCTTTTATTTTTTGGACGATCCGCATTGCCGTTCTATGGTTCTTACCGTTCAGCGCGAGGTAGCGGAACGCATCACGGCGGCGGCGGGCGCTCCCGAATACGGCGCTATGACGGCGCAACTCAACGTCAAGTCCGACGTTACGGTTACGCGCCATATCTCGCGCCGAATGTTCACGCCGCGCCCGAACGTAGACAGCGCGGTCGCGCGGATCGACGTACGCCCGAAATTCGATACCGCCGCCTTCGGGCCGACGCTTAAAAAGCTTATCGCCGCCGGGTTCGCTATGCGCCGCAAGACGCTCGTCAACAACATTGTCGTCGCGTTCGCCCTCGACCGCCCGACGGCCGAACAAGCCCTAACCGCCGCTAAAATCGACCCGCTTGCGCGCGGCGAAGTCCTAACCGCCGCCGATTACGTCCGCCTCGCCTCGGTTCTAGCCTCCGCCGAATTTAAGAATTGACCGCTTAAAATTTTTAACTAAAAGTCTTGCGGCAACGCTAAAACGCTTGCAAAAAATTTTATTATGGTGTATAATACCAAATATGGCACTATAAGGCTATAAAATATAAAAACGGAGGGTTTGGTTGAATATGGAAGCGAGGGTTAAAAAAGGCGGATTTATTACGACTGTTTGTTTTGCCGGGGTCTGCCTTTTGTTTGGGGTGGTCGTTTTACTTGCGCCGAACGGAGCGCTTTTTAAGTCGAATTATCCGGTCGAGATGAGCGAAAAAGTTAAGGTCGTCGCCCGTGCGGACGGCGGCAACGGGTTAAGCGGTAAAATTAAAAACGTTTCAAGCGAACCGATTCGCCTGTTCAGTATTGCTTTAACCGTAAAAAGCAAAAATCAAACGGTAAAGCAGAGGATTAATCTGTACAAAAAAGAGGTCGATCTTGCGCCGGGCGCGGAGTACGATTTATCGACGGCGGAGCTCGACTTTTCGCCGCTCGCGTCCGACAAAATAACCGAGGTTGTCGTTTCGCTCAGCAATTACGAGTACGCGGTTTACGACGCCGCGACGTGGAGCCCGCAAACGATTGTATCTATCGTTATGTTTTCGCTCGCGGCCGTGTTCGGCTTGTCGGCGTGGGTGGCCTTGGTTTTTGCCAAAAAGCGGGCGAATCGCGTGCAATCGATAAACGATTACGCCGCATCCTTGCCGGGCGACGCGATTTACATAAACGGCGTATACAGCGAAAAAGGTCTTATGGGCAAGGCGATCGCAAAATCGATTTTTTCGGCTCTCGGCGCGATGTTTTCGGCGGTAATTTTCGGCGCGGGCTTTTATAAAATTCATTCCGGCGCCGTCGCCTACGAGGTGATTATAACCGACGGCGGACTTCTGTTGATAAGGCGCGGCGTAAAACGGTTCAAAGAAGATGACGCCGTTTTGATACCCGCCGGCGATTTTCCCGCCCCCTCGGTTACCGTAAACAAAAGGCAGGTAATTTTGCAGGTCGGCGACGACAAGGGCGGCTATTTCGCCTTTAATCTAAAAGGCTCGGGCGTCGACGCGGACACTCTTACCGCCGCGCTGAACAGGATCTTTATCGAGCGCGCCTCCTCCGACCCTTATACGGAAAACCCCGGGCAAGCCCGCGCGGCGACCGCCGAAACGGCGCAAGAATAACGGCCCAAACAAAACGGGGAGCGGCATATGGCGACAACCGTCGATTTTATAGAGTTCGCGGTCGGGCAAATAGAGCCGCGTTTTGAGCGCCGTTACAGAAAAATGTTCGGCGATTATATGGTTTACATAAACGAAAAACCTATCCTTTCGGTTTGCGACAACACCGTTTTTGTCAAGATTGTTCCCGAAATAGCGGAGCAAATGGCGGCCGCCGAAAAAGGTTACCCTTACGTGGGCGCGAGGGAACACTATGTCCTTGATATTAAAAACGCGGAGTTTGTGAACGCGGTAGTTTCGGTACTCGAAAAAGTAACGCCGTTACCGAAACCAAAAAAACGGAAAAAGGTAACGCAATAGCCGTCCGCAAAACGGCGTCGCGCCTCGGGGAAAGCCCCGCGTCGCGCTTTATTAATGACATAATTTTTTGTTTTTCGTCAATATCCGCTTATCGGCGTCATATATATAGGTGGTATAATAGAGTAGGCGCGGACGGTTTGCGTTTTTTTTGCGTTGTCCGCGCCGCAAAATCTATCTATATACCGAGAGGCGGACGTTATGAAATTCGAGAAAAAACTGATTATTTTGAGCGGCGGCGGCGGCGCCAAGGGAACGCTGAATTTGGAGCGGAACGCTTACGGCACGTTCGCCACGCTCAACGTCTACAACGTACCCGACCTGTACGCGGGGGAGTACGCGCTCGGCGTTAAGAACGCGTCGGGGGCGTTCGTGCGCAAAATCGGCTCGCCGGGGCGGATTCTGTCGCGCTTTAAGATAGACGATATTGACATAAGCGCGGTGCATTGCGTCGTATTCGATTCTAACACCGACACGCCCGTAATGTACGGCACCAACGACGTAAAAAAGCTGTGGGGCGGCAATTTGATGGACGGGTTGAGGAGCGCGAAAGTTGAACGCAAAAAGGATATTACGCCGCAGGCTTTGGAGAAGGCGCTGCCGTCGTACAGCGAACGGCCGCGCGAAATAGCCGATTATTTTTTGGATATAGCGCCGTCCGACGAGACCGCCTACGCCGACGACCGCGTCGCCGAGGTCAATTATTACCCCGGCGATATGCGCATAACCGTCGCGTACTCCGATAGGCCTGCGGACGCCGTTATCGACGAAAACCCCGTCGACGAGCATCTGCGCCGAACCGAGCGGCCCGAAAGCTCCGACAAGGCTATGCCGTGGCAGTACGCAAAGTCCTACATAAACCGCTATAAGAACGAGCTCGCGCTAAAAGAGGCGGCCGAACGCGCCGCCGCCGAAAACGAAAAAGCCGCGCCCGCGCCGCAAGCCGCCGAACAAGCGTTCGCAAGCGGACAAGACGCCGAGCCGCCGCAAGCCGACGAACGGATTTTTGCAAGGACGGAAACGGCCGGACAAATATCCGTAAGCGAACAAGACGCCGTATCCGACTACGCCGAATTCGTCGCCGACGGCGAAACCGAGTTCGAAACGCCGGCGACCGATATTAACGGAGCGGGCGAACAAGCCGCTATAAGACCCGAAACGGCCGCGCCCGAACAAACCGCCGCAAACCGCGACGGCGGGTTTTCGGATTCGCGTCCGCCCCGCGCCGATATTGACGAAACGGGCGAACAAGCGGTTATAAGACCCGAAACGGCCGCGCCCGAACAAGCCGCCGCAAACCGCGACGGCGGGTTTTCGGATTCGCGTCCGCCCCGCGCCGATATTAACGGAGCGTCCGAACAAGCCGCTATAAGACCCGAATCGACCGCGCCCGAACAAGCCGCCCTAAACCGCGACGGCGGGTTTTCGGATTCGCGTC
>JAISMM010000057.1 GCA_031276725.1 Clostridiales bacterium
ACCGGCTAAATCCTATTAATAAAACCACCCCTCCGCTAACGCGGCACGAACCGAGCCGCTAAACGGCTTGCCGTTTGCGAGGACGCGGACAAGATGCGCCGAACCACCCCGGCGCGAACGCGCCACCCCTCCGTAGAGGGGAATTTTGGAAAATAGCCAAGTGCGGTATTGACAGCTTTTGCCGTTAACAATCTTTTTCAACAGTTTGTCCGCCGCACTCGGCATATCCCGTGAATTCCTCTCGGCGGCTTACCCACCGCACTCGGCATATCCCTTGAATTCCTCTCGGCGGCTTACCCGCCGCACTCGGCATATCCCTAAAATTCCCCTCTCTGGAGGGGCGGCGGCGGACGCCGACGGGGTGGTTGAAAGTCTTTGCAAGCGGGCGGTCAGCCGACAAATTTGCACAGGCGCGGGTGAACGGCGCGGGTGAACGGGCGGTACATAGAGGTGTTCACACCCCTATTGGCCGCGCCCGACAATCTTTTGCATAACCGGCAACAGCCGTTCCATCTCTTCTACAAGCTTAAACTGCGTGCGGGCGCGGTCGAGGTTGTGCGAGGAGCGGGCGGTGCGGAAATAGACGTCGCCGTTTAGGTGGTCGGCTAAAAAGCGCATTCCGCATTCGTAGGTCAAAAGAATAGCCGAAAAAGCGAGGTTATCCCTTTCGATATCGATTATATTTTTGAGGGCGCCCAAATAGCCCCTTACATACGCGCTAAAAAGCTCCGTTACAAAGACGACCTTATTAAGGTCGCGCTCGTCCTCGGCGGCGGCGCTGCACCCGAAACGAATGCTGTCGCCGAAGTCGTAGCAGGAGCTGCCCGGCATAACGGTGTCGAGGTCGATAACGGCGAGAGCCTTGCCCGTGGCGTCGTCGAGCATAACGTTGTTTAGCTTGGTGTCGTTGTGCGTAACGCGCAGCGGCATAGCGCCGCTTTTTAACAGGCTCACTATCCGGCCGCAATAATCTTCGCGCGAGAGAACAAAATCGACTTCGCGCGCTACGGTCTTTGCCCGACCCGCCGCGTCGTTTTTGAGGGCGGTCTTAAAGTCCGAAAAGCGTTTTACCGTATTGTGAAAATCCGGAAGAGTTTCGGCAAGGCGCGAGGCGTCGAAGTCGGCAAGGTAGTTTTGGAACGCGCCGAACGCGACCGCGCTTTGATAGAACTGCGATTCGTTTTCGGCACGCTGATGCGCCGTGGCGTTATCGATAAAATGATAGACGCGAAAATACCCCGCCGCGCTCTTATAGAACGGCGAGCCGTTCCCGAGGGCCGGTATAACGGTGAGCGTGTAGCGGAGCGGATCGAGCTTTTCGCTTACCAGCTTTTTGCGGATATGCTCCGTTACCGCCGTGATATTGCTCATAAGCGACGGCACGTCGGTAAACAGCCTGTCGTTAATTTTTTGCAGTATGTATTTTGCGCCCGCGTCCGTTACCGCCAAATACGTTTCGTTTATGTGTCCCTCGCCGTAGGGCGTTACGCTTGCGGCCCTGCCCCGCACCGCGAACCGCTCCAACTCCGCGCCGTATTTAATCTGCGACATTCCTTGCTCCTTTTGTATAACGGTGTTATACCGCATAATTATAATGTTTGTAAAAATAATTGTCAACAAAAAAGAACGCGCTTTCCGCGCTTTAACGCCGGCTAAACTTGTTCGGCGTTTTCCGTTATCACATAAGCGACTATGTCGTCTATGTACGTTCCGTTAGGGACCGTTACGGTTCCCTCGTTAACGCAATTTTCCACCCTTATCGCCGCCGCCGCTATTCCCGCTATATAGCGACCTTCACGTTTCTTAAACCCGAGTATATTGCCCTTGTTTACACAGTTCTCAACATTCGACGCTATCGCCGCTATGCCGCCAAAAAAATAGTTATAGCTGTAATCTTCTGAATGTTTTGACTTAATTCCTTGATGTCCGCGATATATATCCCCGTAGTTATTGCAATTCTTTATTGTTTGTTCTTTGTTTAATTCTTCGTATTCTATCGCGGCGCGAGTAGAGACTTGCATTTCAGTTATCGTACCGGCAACGCCCGTTATACCGCCGACATATCCTTCCCCCACAATTGTTCCATAATTTTCGCAATTTTCGACTACGGTGGTTTTATCCGCTTCCGCCACTATTCCGGCAACAGCGTCTTCCCTATATGGCCACCCCACGATAGTGCCATAATTTTTACACCCAACTATTTTAACGTCAGCAGCATATTCAACCACTCCGGCAGTACCCATAAAACTTACGTGATAACTCTCACTATCAGCTCTCTCGATTGCCCTTGCAAGTGAACCGTAATTTATACATCCAACTATTTCACTGTATAGCGCGGTGTGGCAAATTGCGGCTCTCGCAGGGCTAATATTCCCCAAGGATCCATTGTAGTTTATACAATCTTCAATTCTACCGTATTCCAAGACTCCGACTATGAACGAAAGAGGTACCGGATCTCTATAATCAGTTCTTGCCGCGCTTATTATGACATTTCTAATTGTTCCTCCGCTAACTCGCCCAAAAGGCACTTTCGCCTGTGATGGAATTTTCGGCGGCGGCAAAAACTTGTAATTATTCCCGTCGAATATCCCCTTAAAGCTGTTGTAAATATACTCGTTTTCTTCCGTCGAAAAAATAATTTCGTTTCTATAACATTCCCCGGGAACAATATCGTTAGCCAATATGTAATTAGCCGACAAATCATTGTCTATATTCGCAAAGTCCTCCGTCGTGCGAATAACGTTAAACACGCCGTCCTCAAGCTCTATCGTTTCCGCTCCCTCCGGAATTTCTATATGCGTTCTGCCCTTCGCGTCGTCATCCGCTTCCGCCTGCTCGCCGATCGCGTTGCTGTACGGTGCGGAATAACCGTCGTCCTTTTCGCCGCAACCGACAAAGCCAAACGCCGCCGTAAAAATGAGAACCGCCGTAATAATTCCATTCAAAAGCCTTTTCATATTTAGCATTATAGCACGATTTTTAGGAATTGTCCACTCTTCAACCGAATTATTAGCGGAGAAGCAACCGCGCGGACAATCAAGCAAACAACCGGGCGGCAAAGAGGGCGCTCGCGGTTTATTCGCGTATCCACATAATTTCCATAGGCCGTAAGATTTTTTCGGCGGGCTTGCCGTTTTTGTCGTAAAAGATGGTGGTTACGGTTTGGTCGCAGTTGTTGACGAGGGCGTACAGCTTTTTGTCGGGGTAATAGTGGCAGTCGGCGCGGGGGTCGGAGCTGAAAGCCTTGTTTATTTCGGTTTCCTTGTGCGCGGCGAACATAAGCGCGCGGTAAAGAAGGCGCGAATTTTGCAGGCTGAACGGCAGGCCGCATATATAGACTCCTCGCCCGCGTCCGTAATCGTTGGCGGCGATTTTGACCTCGCCCGCGTTGACCTTTTTTGGGAACCGCTCCGAAAATTCTATGTCGACGACGCTCGCGCCGGGCAGGGCGTAAATATCCTTCATACCCTCGCCGTAGTCGACGGCGCCGCTTACGTCGGCGGTGATAAAGTGGCTTTTGACCTTGTCTATATTATATTTATCGGTCGAAAGCCCGAACCCGAGCTCCTTATCGACGCCCAAAACGTCCGCAAGGCGGAAAAATCCGCCGCCGCCCGGGTGCGCGGACGGCTCGCCCACGCCTATAAAGCCGCCGCCGCCGTGAACGAATTCCCTTACGGCGCAAACGAGTTCGGGCTTAGCCCAATATTCGCCGCCCGAAAAAGCGGTGCCCGCGCCGCCCGCGTTTATAACGACGTCGGTATCCGCAAGAGCGCCGCCGCTTAGAACGTCGTCGAAGCTGATAAATTTTACGTCGACGGGCAGTCCCGAAAGAATTTCTAAAATGCCTTGGTATGAATATATTTGGCGGTAACTCAACTCGTGCGCCACCATATGACTCTGCCAGCTGCGTATTTTGCCCCACGCGTTTAAAACGGCGACCTTTAAGGCGCGGCGGGGCTTGCCGCCGCCGGCGTTTGCTTTTAGCGCGCGAAACTCGCCGCAAATCTCGCCGACTCTGTTTATAAATTCGGGGAAGGCGGCCGCAAGTTTAAGGTAGCCGCCCCAGCCGATGCGGTCGAGGGGTTTTAGCATCATAGCCCGCCGCGCGGTGAGCCAATTGCGGTTAAGCTCCGCCACCGCCGCGTCCTGATTGCCCTCGAAAAACGTGTCGGGAAAGAAGTAGGGCAAAAAACGCCCCTCGACGTATTTTACGTGCGGAATGTCGGTAAGCATACGCACGGTAACGCCGCCGCCCACGCTGCCCACAACCGCGTCGAGTCCTATATCCTTAAAATATTCGCCGTATGGCTCGGCGCCTATCCAGCAGTCGCCCAAAAACATCATCGCCTCTTTGCCCGCGCCGTGAGTAAGCCCGACCAGCCTTTGCGCCTTTTTTGTTACGAGCCGTTGCACAAAGTCCATATAGTCGCGAAGCCGTTTTGTGGGGACGCGGAAAGGCGTGGCGTAGTAGCCGCCGTCGATAAAGTCCTCGGCGGTAAGGGAGTAGCCGTATTCGGCGGCGAATAAGTCCAGCATACGCGGGCTGACGCTCATACCGTAGCCGAACCAGTCGACGAATTTTTCCTTGTTCGAGTCGTTAAAAATTAGTGTGAACTGATACAGGAAGGTGGTGAAGCGCACTACGCCGACGGCGGGATTGTTATCGAGCCATTCGGACATATGCTTGACGGCGTATTCGTCCGTTTTTGGGTAAAGAGGGTCGTACATTCGCTGCTTTTCGGTTTGCCAGCCGTTGGTGAGCGCGTTGTACATATGCACGGGGTCCCAAAGCGACTTTGCCATAAACGAAACGGCGTACTCGCGCATAGGAACGGTGTTTTGAACGGTAACGACGCCGCTTTTAGCGTCCGCCGTCCACATATCGGCGTCTAAAACCGTTCCCGCGGTGCGGTCGATAACCTGCCAATAGCTTAACGCGCCGTAGTCGGGCGCGAGCTGATCGGCGGAATAGCCCTTCATAATATCGATTTTAAGCGTCTTGCCCGTGGCTAAAACGCGTTCGCTCGTTAAAAAAACGTGCTGCCACTCGTCGGGGTTGGCGTTGCCCCATTCGTTGTCGCCGCGTATGACAAAATACGTCGAATAGACCTTGTAACCGCCGTTTTTTATGTCGTCGGGCAAAACGGTGCCGTCGCAGTCGCGAACCGCGTCGGCGCCCCAGCGGGCGGCTATGTCGATAGTCTGCCGTGTAAAATCCCTGTCGGTGGGTATGGTTACCCCGCCGCGGTTATCGTTTTTTTCCATATGGTAAACACTCCGTTTAATTGATTTTTTTATAAACGACAAATTTGAGGGGCGCGGCGGACACGGACAATCGGCGGGCAATCAACCGCCCCGGCGGCGTTCGCCGCCACGCCTCCCCCGAGGGGAATTTGGGGAACTCGTCGAGAGCGGCAAATTATCAACCGCCCCGGCGCCAACGCGCCGCCCCTATCCGGAGGGGAATCACCGCTGAAAAATTCCCCTATCCGGAGGGGTGGCGGCGAACGCCGCCGGGGTGGTTTGTGAGATTTTGCGGCGGTTAGCCGACGGATTTGCAAGGGCGGCCGAGAGCGTTAACCTTTAATTCCCCCCAGCGTCATTCCCTTCATCAGCTTATCCTGCACGGCTATAAAGAACGCGACGGTCGGCACAAGCATAATGGTTAGGCCCGCGAACATTCTGCCCCGATCGCCCGCGAGCCGCTCGACCTCCATAAGGTCTAAAAGTCCTATGGGCAGAGTCCACTTCGCGGTGGTCGTCAGGAACGTAACCGCGATAAGGTATTCGTTCCAAAACTTCAAAAAGTTAAAGAGCAGCACTATGACGACGCTCGGCATAATGAGCGGTGCGACGACGGTCAGGAGCATACGCGCGTCGCCGCAGCCGTCGATTTTGGCGGCCTCCTCGAACGCGGTCGAAAGCGTGCGGAAAAAGCCGCACAAAAGATAGACCGAAAACGAAACGCTTGTTCCGGCGTAGATTAGCGAAACTACTACGGCGTTGTCGGCGAGCATTCGGATGCGCAAAAAGCGCCCGACGCCGTTGACCATAGTGTAGAGCGGGATTACGTTGTAGTTGACGTTGATGAAGATTCCCGCCATAATAAGAAGATCCAAAATCCGCGCGCCCCTAAACTTGAAGCGCGACAAAACGTAGGCGCAGGGAACTGACACTATAAGGAGTATCGCGAGCGACAGCGCCGTCAACAGGACGGTGTTCAAAAAGTAGTCGCCCATACGCGCGCCCACCCACGCGGACGCGTAGTTTGCAAGGTAAAGACTTTTTGGGAGCGCCCACGGCTTGCCGCTTGCGAATTCCGCCGCGCGTTTTAGCGAGTTGAGAACCGCCCACCCCACCGGGACGACGACGAGCAGCGTAAAAAATATTAACGCGGCGTAAAGAATTACGCGCGGCAAAACGGCTTTAAGACTTATTAATTTTCTTTTAATCGTTTTTTGCATAAAGCCCCGCCCCCTAAATGACGTTTGATTCGGAGCTTGTCAGCCTGCTTATAACAAGCGACAGCCCGAAAGTAAAGACGAACATAAACGCGCCGATAGCCATACCGTAGCCGTAATTTGAATTGCCGTACGCCTCGTAGTACATGGTGTTCAACAGAACGTCCGAGGCGTTGTCGGGGCCGCCGTTAGTCATAGCCTTGACCAAAAGGAAGCTCAAATTTATTGAACCCGTGATGAACAGCGTAACCGTAACGCGGATAATTTCCCACGTTAGGGGCAGGGTGATTTTGAAAAATTTTACGGCGCCCGTAGCCCCGTCGATAGACGCGGACTCGTAGATACTTTCGGAAATTCCGTCCATACCCGCTATATACATAATCATATAGTAGCCGACCGCCTGCCATACCATAACGAACAGTATGCACCCTAAAACGGTTTTTTTGTTGGAAAGCCATTGCACGGCGGCCAAATTTTTTAGCCCGGCAAGCTCTAAAATTCCGTTAAAGAGTCCGCCCTCGCCCACGAAAACGTTCGCGAAAATCGCCGCGATGACTATGACGGACAGTATGTTGGGGATATAGAAAACGACGCGGAAAAACGCCTTGCCGCGCACCCGCGACTTAGACAGTATGAAGGCGAAAACGAGCGCCGAAAACATAGTGAGGGCGGTCGCGGCGAGCATTAAAAACACGGTGTGCCCGAACGAGTCCCAAAAGACCTTGTTGGCGAACATTTCCTTAAAATTGCCGAAAAATACGAATTTCATATCGCCGCCGATGCCGCTCCAACGGTAGAGCGACATACGGAACACGTCGAGCGTGGGCAGTATGTTGAAGACTATAAACAGCGCGAACGCCGGAACGAGCGCAAAGCACATAAAGCCTGCGCGCGCGGGCTTGATCCGCCTTCTTTTTTTTGCCGCGTTTATTACCATAAGCCGTTCCACAAATTTCTACACCTGCACCTTGGCGTCGAAAAGCTTTACGGAATCGTCTTTAAGCTCCTTCAACCATTTTGCGGCGGTCATATCGGACGAGGACATAAGCTCGTCGAAGTTGCCCGTGAACGTGTTGCGCCAAACTACGCCCGTAACGGACGCGGCGGCAAAGTCGCCCGCCGACAGCTTTGCGGCGTTATCGCCCGAATAGATGTCGAAGTAGCTATATTTTTGCTCGGGAAAATAATTGTTTTGCCGCGCGATCGTAAGCGCGTTGACGGTGGGGGTGAGGGCTCCCGCGTCGCGGGCGATAATGGCGGCGGCGGCGTCCGAGAACATAAACGCCAGAAACTTTTTGGCGACGTCCTTCTTTTTGGACTGCTTTAATATATAGAGCTGTTCGATTTTGGCGTGGGAATAGCGGCCGCCGCCCATATCGAGGTGCGCCGTAAAGCCGTATTCGAAGCCGGGCGCGGGGGTGTAGTCCGCCATTTCCTCCGGCAGCCACGCCCCGCACGGCAGAAAGAGCGCGTTGTTTTGCAAAAGCGCGTTTTGGTTTTGCTTGTAGTTTTGCGCCGAATCCCACGACGAGGGATAGACGTAGTCTTTAAGCGCCGCCGTTTGCTCGAACACGTGAATAAAATTCGGATCGTCGTAGACCGAAACGTCGTAGCCGAAAAACTTGTCGAGCGCGTCGGTGCCGGCTTTTGAGGCTATAAGCGAGTAAAGCATTTCGGACACGTAGCCGGAATTGGGGTAGGCGAACAGATATTTTTCGCCCTTAGAGAGGTCGATAACCGAATTGCCGTCGGGATTTACGGCCGATTTCAGCGCCAAAAAATCCTGCCACGTAACGGGCAGCTTGTACTTGCCGTTTGTGCCGTCCGCGTTGAAAAGATTCTTGTTATAGAATAGTCCGAGCGGCGAATAGAACAGCGGAAGCATATAGGTGTCGCCGTCGTCGTAGGGGTTTGTGGACGAGCCGTTCAAAAAGCCGGGCATAATTTTATCGCGCAATTTTACGTCCTCGCCGGGGATTTTTTCGTCTAACAGCGCGGTGATTTTTTCGATTCCCTTGGACTTTACAAGCGCCTCGGTAAGAGCTTTTTCCTGCCCTATCGGCAAATAGATTACGTCGGGGCCCTGCCCGGCGTTGATTTGCGGACGAACGGTGTCCTCGATATTCTGCTTTGCCTCGTAGCTGATTTTGTAGCCCTCGGCGGCGTAAAGCCTTTCGAACTCCGTCTTGATATTCGCCCAAAACGCGTCGCCGTACGCGCCCTTAAAGGCGGCGACGACTATCGTTTGCGGATCGGCGGCGGGGTCGGACGAACCGCCGCAAGCCGCGAGCGGCCCCAAAGGCAACGCCGCGCACAGCAGCGCCGCTACTAATAAACGTAGCTTTTTCATAATTATTCTCCTTAAATTACGTATTTTACAATATACAATCGGCGCGGTGCGCGCCGATTGTATAATTCGGGTTCGGTCGATTAGTTTCTTCGTTTTTTACGCGCCGCGACAAGGCCCGCTCCGCCCGCGAACAGCAACGCGAGCATAGCGGATACGCCGCCGGCGGAGGCTTTGCAGCCCTTCTTTTTGCCGCCCGGGCCGCCGCCGGTATTGCCGCCGCCCGATTCTCCGCCCGAGCCGTCGCCCGCGTCGCCGCCGCCCGGGCCGCCGCCGGCGTCGCCGCCCTCCGTTCCCTTTTGAACGAGAGCGTCCTTTGCCGATTGCAGCGCGGCGCGCGCGGCGTTAATCTGCCTTTGGGTGGCGAAACGGTCGTCGTAAACGGTCGCGGCCTCCGTCAGCCTTTGAGCGAACGCCGCCCACGACGACGCCGTGTAGTCGCCCTCCGACAGCGAGTCGCACGACTCGATTACCGACAACAAATCGTCCTTATCGGTGGCGGGCATCGTCGAGCCGCCCACAAGGTCGAACACTCCGTCCTCGTACTTGCGCATAAGCTCCTTTGCCACGGTGAAGGCGTCGCCCGTCGTTTGGGTCGGGTACTTGCCCGGGCCGACGTCCTTTGTCCACGCCATTGCCCACGCGTTGTACCAGCCGTTTATACCGCCGTTAGTGGCGCTGAGCGCGGCCGACCACGCGCTGCCCTTGCCGACCTCGGCGGCGGTGAGCTCGTAGAGCTTTTGCCACCTGGCCTTATAGTAGTCGTTCATCATTCCCGCAAAGTGGCGGTTGCAGTAGTCTACGAGTCCCGCGCCGCCGCCCGCCTTTTCGGGGTGATCGGGAACCCAAATCGTCATATAGGCGCGCTCGAATTCCTCGTAATAATCGGAGTCGTTTTCCGTAGCGCCGCGCCCCCTGGCGCCCTCGAGCTTAGGCCCCACCATAAAGCCCTTGTTGGTAGCAAGAAGCGTTTCGAGGTCGGCGCAAATGTCGATTATGCGCTGAATTTCGGTCAAAGCCTCGGCCTTGTCCGAGCCCTGGTAGGCGGCCTTGATTCGCGGATACAGAAGGTCGGACAAGTCCGCGAGCACCTGCCGCGAGAAGTCCACAAGGTCGTATTCGAACTGCGGGGTAAGGTTGGCGGGCCCTATCGCCTCGGCCGCCTCGATCATCTGCCGCCACAGTTGAAGAATTTTTTTGCGGTCGTAGGGCGAATTGTGGCCGCCCCAATAACGCGCCTTGGCGCCCTCGAGCCTCGGCATAGCCGACACCATATTCTGCGCGGGGCCGTCGCCGGACGTGCCGCTGCCGTAGAACGCCGAATAAGCGGTCGAAAGCAGAGTGTCCCACGCGGCGGTGAGCTCGGCGGAGGCGTTAGTAACGTTGTCGAAGCCGTAACGGCGCTGCTGATACTTGCGCACCCAAGCCGCTACGTAGTCGGTCGCGGCGGCGGCGGAACGCGGCGTATTAAGCCGCCACGTGTTTTCCGCCATCATAGCGTAGGTGGCGGGATCGGTGTCGGCGCCCTCGGGAGCGATGCCGACGCCGCTCAAAAAGTCGATGCCGTCGGTGTCTAGTTTGGCGTTGACGGCGTAGGAAAGCAATTTAAGGTCGGAGTTAATGCCGTTGTTGCCGCCGAAGTTATAGAGCATATCCCATATCCATTTGCGGCCGCCGAACTCGTTTTGACCGTTTATGATGGAGTTGTGTTTGGGGTTGCGCTCGGCGTGAAGGTCGACGAGCAGAGTGTGCTTTTCCGACAAATAAGTCATCTGCCAATTGGCTATGCGCCACGTGGTCATAATGTTTTGCATATCGGGGTTGAACCTCATAAGGCGCTGTTCGATTATGCCGAGCATAGACTGCGGATAGTCGGTGTGCTGGACTATAAAGCCCGCCTCGTTGACGAGATCCTTGTAGAAATATATGGGCGTGCGCCCGAGATCGTCGAACCCGAAAACCTTTGTAAAGTGCTTATAATACAGCCCGTCTATTTTGTCGTAGAGGACGGCCTGCGCGGCCTTTGCGGTATCGTCGCCGTCGCTTTTGTAGTAGCTTATCGAAACGCCCTGCGGCATATTCAGCCAATACGCGCCGCGAATAATCCTTATGCCGTTGAGTATGGTATTCGGTAAATCGGCGTTGAACGCGCCCGTGCTGGTGGAGCCGTAATAGGCGTTGCGGTCGGAGTCCTTGTAGAACATAAAGGGTACGAAGCCGTAGAAGGGCTTGACTTCGGGTTCTAAGCCCACGGCGTAGGCGCGTTTTAGAACTTCCCTCGCCTTATCGAGCTCTATATCGAGAGTGGCGTCGGCGACCTCGTAATTGCTGAAATCCGGAGTAAAGTCGCCGCCCGTTGACTTTTTGATTTCACTCTTGATAGCGGCCTTTTGCTCGGCCGTCATACCCGTATCGAACGCCGAATCACCGACGAGCGAAAGCCAAACCTTGCGCAAATCGAAGTCGAATTGGAACATATTAAAGCCGTTCATAGCCAACCAATCGAGTCGGCGCTGCCATTGGTCGAGGCTCCAAACGTCCATAGTGTACTTGTATTCGACGTCGGTTTCGTTGCCGTAGTGGCGGTATACGTGCGGGAACACGTTCCTGAACGGCAGAGTTGTCGGAGTGGGCGCGGCGGCGTCGGAGGCGTCGAGATCGTCGAACGCGTCGGCCGTAACGGCGGGCAGAGTTTCGGGGAGCGAGGCGTCCCATTCGCCCGTATAGGGGAAGTCGCGGTAGCAGAAGTATTTTAGGTAGTAGTTAAAGGCGGTTGCTATCGACACGCCGTCGCTGCCGCGAAGAACGGGCTTGCCCGCCGCCCAATCTAGCTCGAACACGTCGCGCCCCGTGGTTTCGTCCTTTTTGATAACCTCGATCGTGAATCTGTCGGCGGCGTTATTTTGCCCCGTTACGCGGTTGATTATGTTTTTGACCGTGCCGATAACGCCCGTGTTTTTCGCGTTGAGCGCCGCCCGCGCGTCGTTAATTTCGGTTATAAGGAGCGGAACGGAACCTAACGTCGCGGTCGCGAACTTGCCCTCGACGGTGTTTAACGCCGTTTTGAATTCGGCGACGGCGTCCGCCTTGTAATCGGCCGCGCTTTGCTTTGCCGCGAAGGCGCGTTGAATCGCGAGCCGCCTCTCTAACTGCGCGAGCGTTTCGCCCGAGAGCGGCGCTTTTTTAACGCGGATAACCTTTGTGGCGGGTGTCGCGCCCTCCACCATCGAGGTCGCGGTAATCGTTACGTCCTTGTATTCGTTCGGGGCGACGCTACCGCCCGTAACGAGGCCCGTCGGACTGACGGACGCGGCGACCGGATCGCTCGACTTCCACGTTACGCGCTTTTCGGGCGCGTAGAACGGCAGAACCGTCGCAAAGAGCTGCAACGAGGCGAGCTCGTTTATTTCGGGGTGTCCGCTCGCGCCGTTCGTGCCGCCGCTTACGGCGACGCTGATGTCGGAGGCGGCTACGTCCAAGCCGAACCCGATTTCGTCGACGACGAACGCGTATTTGCCGTAGGATCGCGGAATAAACCTTAATTTAGACGTTTCGATAAGAGTGCCGAATTCGACGACCACGGTATCGGTCGACGACGTATTGCCGCTCCAAGAGGGCGTATATATGCCCGTGTCGGAAGCGTAACTGCCCTTCGCCGCGCCCGCGGTAGATTTTAGAGCGCCGCCCGCGGACGTCCAACCGCCCGCGCCGTCGTTGAGAGAGGCGTCCCAATATTCGAGTTGGAACGTTTTCGGCGCCTGTTCGGTCGCGAACCAGCCGCTTACCGTAGCGTTTTTGAACGACGCGTCCGCGCCGTAATCGAACTGTATATACTTTGTGCCGTCAAAGTTAGAGGCCGCGGTCGTAATCGAAAGACGTCTTTCAAACGTGCCGTCCATAAGCGACTCGGTGCACTCGTCCTTCGTCTTGTTGTTCCAAGCGAAGTCGCCGCCGGGGTACGTTATTTCCGGCCTGTTGTAGGCGAGCTTAAACTTGTTTACGGCGGCGGTTAAGTCGCGCTTGGCGTCGTGAACGTCGCCCCACGGCTCGACTACGTCGGCTACGGCGGCCGCGTCGTCATAGACGTCTTGCAGCGCGTCGACGGCGCTTTGAGGCCATTCGAGCGGATCCTCGCCTATCGTCGCCGCCGTAAGGTACATATCCGCCTCCTCCTTTTGCGCGGCCAAAACGGTGGGATCCTCGCTTATGCTACGGAGCAATTTGCTGATGTAGCTAAACAGCGCCCTGCCCTTTTTAACGCGCTCGTCCTCCGTACCCGACGGCAAATCCTTTATGCCCGAAACGGCGTCCGCGCCCTGATCCTGATAACCGTGATATTCGCGGTAAAGCTCGGACGCGACGGTCGAAAGATACCAATCCTTGTTCTGCGTATCGGTGGTAAGCGTTGCCGCGTCGGCGAGGTAGCCCTCCGCCTCGGTCGTCATAGTATCGATTTCGGCGGCGGCCGTGGGAATATAGTAGAACCGCCACGTGGTAACTACGCTCATAGTCGCGCTTGAAACGCGTATGTATTTTGCGTAAAGCGGCGAAAACGGTATTATGTGGCTTTCGCCCACGCGGGTTACGGAGTACGGCACCGCCATATCGGTATAATCGTCGTCGTCCGTTCCGCCGTCGTCGGAGCCCGTTACCCACGTCGTTCCGTCCTTACTCGTTTCGATAGTCCACGCCTTTGCGCAGCCGTCGATATTGAGGTTGCCGTTGCGGTTGCGGTAGCGAATGCCGTTTATGAGCTTCGCCTCCGACCCGAGGGTGAACGTAAGCGTTTTTATCGCGGGCGGGTTGTCCCATTTTGCCTCCCACGCGGTGCTTTCGCTGGCGTCGAGCATTTTATTGGCGCCGTAGCTCGTACTTTGCTGGCTGTTCGCCGTTACGCTCATACCCGACGTTGACATTTCTATCAACGAACGGTTGTTCGCCGACTTGATTTTGTTGATTTTTGCCGCCGTTATGCGGTCGAACGCGGCTTGCTCGTCCGCCGTAAA
Organism: Clostridiales bacterium; assembly: GCA_031276725.1. GTDB lineage: Bacteria > Bacillota > Clostridia > Christensenellales > Pumilibacteraceae > RACS-047. The sequence continues at coordinate 13,818 of JAISMM010000057.1, forward strand.
AGCCGACGCCGGCCTTGTGAACGGCAAAAGCGACGCGGCGCATATAAGCAGCGCGGCGAACGCGGTCAATACCGCGAACAGAATTCCCTTAGACCTTTTGGTTGTGGTTGACATAAGCTTGAGTCCTCCTAATAAATTTTTTTATAATTGAATTAAAAACTTCGCGGAGCGGCAAAATCAGTTCTGCGTTAAAATATCCGCCCGGCACCGCGCCCCATTAATCTCTAACGCCTCGATCCAATTGCTTGAATTTTCGCCTTTTAGTGTGGGTACGAATTTGCCCAAGTACGCCGTACTCCAATTGCCCTCCGTAACCGCCAGCGCGAGCTTTGCGAATTTGTAGTGGAGCGGCCGCGCGCCGCCCGAAAACGCCGACGCGAATACGGTCTTGCGGTGCTTATCGGTTTCGGCCGAGACCGCGAGCGAATCGAGGGCGTTTTGCGTGGGCGTAACGGCAAAGCCGTTCAGGGAATATTTTGCCGCGACGGAGTCCGAAAACAGCCACAGCAAAAAGTCCTCGGCAAGCGCCTTGTTTTGCGACGCCTTGGGAATATAGATTTGCCTTGATTCGACGGCGGTGTAACGCTGGCCGTCCGCCCCGCCCTTAAAGTAAGGGGTAAAGCCCAAATCGAACGCGGCGAGCTTTTGTTTAAGCTCCGCCTTTTTGATCTTGTTAGCGTCGTTGTCGCCGGGCTTTTCGTCGAGCGCGCCGATAAGCGACTCGATCCCGCCGGGCATAAAGATTATGCGGCCGTTTAGGAACGCCTCGATATTTTTTAACGCGCCGTCGTTTTCGCGTCCGTCGGTATTATAGACGAACTTGCCCACGTCCTCCTGCGCGGACGCGTCGCCGGTAAACTTTTTGTTGATCCGCCCGAGCTCCTTAAACGCCGAATGTATTTTTGTGGAGCCCTGATCGGGATCCGTCCAAACCGGCTCGTACGACAGGAGCTTTTCGGCCGCGCTTTGACCCGCGTAGGTGGCGACGGTCGCCGTTATAAAGCTCTCGGCGTCCGCTATCGCCGCGTAGCCGAACAAATAAATCAGGTCGGCCGGGCCCGTCGCGGCGGCGTTCAGAGTACCCGCCTCGCCCTTTTCGCCCACGTTCTGCCTTAAATTCAAAAACGCGCCGAAGTCCGATGGCAGCCTTAGCTTGCCTCCCGCGCCGTCGGCGTCGACGTAAGCGCCGTTATAAAGGAGTCCGCGCGGCGAAACTCCGTAGGGCAGCATATAAGCGGTGCGGTCGGGCAAATGCGTGCCCTGATAGGGGTTGGACGCGAGAGTATCCAAAAACCCGGGCAGGAGCTTTTCTTTAAGAGTAACGGACTCGCCGTACACGTTGCGGTCTAAAAGTCCCGTAAGCCCGTGCAAGGCTCTGTCGGCTATGTAACGCTCGGTAAGCCGGGCGGAACGGCCGACGGGCAGCAAAAGCACGTCCGGCGTTCCCTGACCCGCCAAAACCGCGTCCTCGATAAGCCCCTCGGGGCTCGTTACCCGCTCTATCGTAACGGTAACGCCGGGGTGCTTGTTTTGGAATTCGTCCTTGGCGCTTTTCCAAAACTCCTCCTCGGCCGCCGCCTTTGCGATAACGACCTTTAACGCGCGCGGAGCTTGTCCGCCGCCGCCCGCGTTTTTGTTCCTACCGCACGCGGACGCGCCGGCCGTCAAAACGGCCGCCGTTAAAAGTAACAATATGGTTTTTAATATTTTGTTCATCCGACTCCCGCCCGTGCAACAAATTTGTTTAGCGCGGCGCGTGTAAAGGATTCGCGCCTACACATTAAGCGTAATCCTTTTTTTAGAGTTTTTCAATACCATAATTGCCCTAAACCGATACAAAATTGACCGCTTTGCCTCTATCGCGGTATTTTTAAGAATTTTAAGCGAATATAATCCGTCGCCGGCAAAAAAAGACGCGTCTTAAAGCCGACTAAGCTCGCCCGGAATTGTCCATAGCCTGCGTGGGCGTAAGCCCCGTCGCCCGCTTGAACAGCTTTGCAAAATACGCCGAATTATAAAACCCCACGGCGCCCGCGACGTCCGCGACTTTAAGGTTTGTAGTTTCAAGCAGGTGCTTGGCTTTTTCGATGCGCACCGCGTTCAAAAACTGCATGGGAGTCGCGCCGCAATATTTTTTGAACGCGCGTATAAGATAGAATTTGCTTATATAAAACTTGCGCTCCAAAAATTCGAGCGTGATATTTGCCGCGTAGTGGTTGCGTATGTAGTCGGCTATTTGCAGCGCGGAATTGCTTACGGCGCCGCCGGCGGCCTGCTGTTTGCCCGCCCCGCCCGTAACGCGCGTTACCGTTATAACTATAAGATCCGCAAGACTGCGGCACATATCCTCGTAATAGGGCGCCTTTGCTTTTAGCTCGCGCTCGATCGCCGCGAGGTATTTTTCGACCTCCCAAAAGCTGTCGCCCAAATCGAAGACGCGAACCTCGTTTTGCTCGGACTCGCCCGCCTCGTCCGGCGGCGAAAACGGCTCCTTGTCGAAGTCGAAGCGCAAATTGCTGAGTCCGAACACCGCATATTCGAGCGGCGTGTTTTTACAAAACGTTTCGGTGTGCAAAACGCCGGGGTTGGCGATTATAAGACTGCCCTTTTTGACGGGTATGTGAATTTTATTCTGAACGTGGTAGCCCGCGCCGTCGGTAACTATAAAAATTTCACAATACGGATGCATATGCGCTATGCTCGGCCAGTCGTTTTCGAAGCGGATACGCGCAAAATCGACGAGGCCGTAACCGCCCCGCTTGGACTGATTTATCGAAAAAGTGTGTTGATTTACGCTCATTTGTTAAAAGGCGACTCGCGTCCCACAACTTATTCTACATAAATTCGGTCGTGTTATCAACATCAAAATTGCTTTTTAATATAACAAAATTGACCTTTTTTGCGATCGGATACAATAATAAAACTTTTTTTTGCGGTAACGCTACTATAACGTTTTTTAGGGTATTTTTAGAATTATCTTTACAAATACGTAAATCGGTGATATAATACCGTTATGGACAAAAAAAGCGATAGGGTAAAAGCGGACGCGCGCACGCCCGACGCGCCTAAAAAGCGGGACGCGGCAAAAAAGCCGGACGGCGGATTTTGGCGCGGAGCGGGCGCGGCGGTGTGGGGCAAGCGTTCCGCTTTGGAACGCGCGCTTACCGTAACCGCGCTTGCGCTTGCAATCGTGAGCGCGGTCTTTATAGGGCTGTACTTTGCGCTTATGCGCACGCCCGACTTTATGAAGCCCGTTCAAAAAACGGATACGGACGCGGACGACGACTACTTTTTTAACTTCCGGCAGGAGAATTTTGCGCCGTCGACCGAGCCGCTTATAAACAAAACGTTCGGGAACGCGCTTATATTCGACGAGGCCTCGTTTTGGCAATACCCTTCGTACAACTCGTTTTGCGCGGGATTTTCGCTCAATCTGCCCGCGCTCGCGCTTTTAGAATACGGCGAAACGGTGAACCTCGGTAAGCGCACGGCGCAGAGCGACGGCTATTATTATAACCACACTCTGTACATAACGGGTCTTAGCGAGGGCAAAAAATACTACTTCCGGCTTGCCGCCAAAGGCTACGACGGAGCGACGGTAACGTCGAAAATTTATTCGTTCCGAACGCGCAGAACGGCGGCCGACGGAGTTATAAAAATCCCCGACGACCTTCAAGGCACCCACTTTACCGAGGAGGACGGCACGGTACGCGAGGGGCCGCCTTATTACTTGACTGCGGAGGGCGCAAAATACGTGCTGACGCGCGATTTAACAGTTCCGCAGGGCGCGGTTATCATTAAGGCTCACAACGTTACGCTCGACCTTAACGGCTTTACTATAAGCTACGACAACGCCGCGCCCGAGGTCGACGTTATCTACTATAACGAGCGGACGCCCTACGGAATCCGCACCGGGCTGTGGAACTACTCCGGCGAAAAAATCTATAACGGCCGCGTTGTCCAAGGGAGTCAAAACACCGTCGGAGCCGTTCCGGTACACCTATACCACGATTCGCCCGGCGGCGACGCGGAGGTCGCGGGCGTTACCGTCGTGTGGCGCTCCGACGACACGCACGGCATAACGAGCGGGCACGCGGACGTGCGGCATTGCGTCGTTCACGACAAAGGCTCCGTGATAACGAACCGTCACGACGGCGTGCGGGCCGTTCACGGCGACGGCGGCGGCAGGGTTGTGTACAACTCGTTCAGGCGCTTCCGGCACGTGGGCGTGCGCGGCGACTTTGACGAGGTAAGCTATAACGAAATGTATTCGGACAGCTTTGCCACAAACTCGTTCGCGCTGTCGGCGTCGAACGGTCAGGTTATGCGCGGCAACAAAATTTTCGGTACGGGATACCTGCCCATAGGAATCGGTTGGGCGAAGGACATCGACGTGCGCGACAACTTTATATATATGCTCGGCACCGCGCCGTCAAGACGGAGCTCCGAATACGGCCGCGACAGCGGTATAGCCGGCATACGCTACACCGTTTATAACGAGGGCGACGAGGCGCCCCGCGCCTACTTTAAGAACAACATTGTGGTGCTTAAAGCCTACGACGACTGCGCTTACGCACGCGGGCTTTGGCTCGGCAACAGTCCCAAAAGCCCCGGCTGGCTGTTTGAAAGCAACACCGTAAAGGTCGAGCGGGTGCAGCCCGTTACGACGAGCGGCGTCTACGTTACATATACCTGCGTGGATATGGGCGGCGACAGACCCGATTGGGGCGACGGGGTAGCCGAACCCCTTAACCCGCTGATTTTTAGGAACAACACCCTTATCGGCAACGAAATGTTGGTAACGCTCGGCAGCGACTACGGCGGCGGCGGCGCGGCGTGGTTTTATAACACGGTGATGATAAAAAGCGAAATTTTTGCCGACAACTTTTTGCCCATCCGCGCGGGCTGGTGGTACTTTAACACTATGAATAACCGCTTTATCGACACGGTTTATCAAAATTTCGAGTACGACGAAAACGCCCCGCCGCGCTTTTTTGGCAGAAGCACGGCGGCAAACGAGGAGGACGGCGAAAATTTGGTAACCGAGGAGCTGCGCTTCGGCTTTTCGCGCTCCGTCCGCTTTACCGACTCCTACGGCGTTCCGTTAGAAAACGTTTCCGTAACAATCGAAATCGAAAACGACTACCGCCCCGAAAAATTCGTTACGGACGCCGACGGCAACGCGATGTTCGACGTTTTGACCGTGCGCCATATGAAACACTTCGAGGGCAGGGATTTGCCGAACGCCACAAGCGACGGCGACGTAATAACCACGACTCCCCTAACCCTTTACACCTTTTTTGCCCCCGGCTACAAAAGTAAAGCCGTGTCCGTCGCCGACCTATCCTCGACGACCTACATAATTTTAGAAGCCGAATAATTTTGCCCGCGACGACACTAACGGCGTCCGCATAGCGCGTCCGCCGTTAATTTAACATAGGGTTTTAACTTGTTTTTTCCATACGGCTACCGCCATAGGCATTTTCCCCTCGGCGAGCAAAAACTCGCAACCGTCAAAGCCGACCGAGGTTAAAAACGACTTATAGCCGTCAAGGTCAAATTCGCGTTTGGGGCGAAAGCCTATCAACTTGAACAGCTTGATTTTTAAACGCGCGGACTTTTTTAGACCTACCGTGAGAGTAACGGGCAAAATGACAGCGGAAAACTCCGAATAAGTACGCGCGAATTTTACGGCAAGATTTTTTGATGATTTTTAGATTTACGAGGAGGGCTCAGAAGTCGGGCTGCGAGCCGACGAGCAAAACTAAAAAGGGCAAAAAAAATGCCGTAAAATTCGCGCGCCCGTCCGGGTTTTGTGTTTTAGGGTATCTTTTCGGCCCTTTTCCGTGTTTTTCGCCGCCACGTAGCACCACTACGCGGCTTACGAAAGAACGCGGAAAATTCCTCGAAAATCTCACCCTAAAACACAAAATACTTGTCCGGAGTTTTCCGCGTCGGCGGCGACGCGCCGAAGCTCCGCGGCGGCTCCCGCCGGGTCGTCTAAAAGATGCAAAACCTGCGAGGCGATAACGACGTCATAAATGCCGCCGCCTAAATCAAAAATGTCCTTCTGCGCAAACTCTACGTTGCGAACGCCTCGCCCGGCGGCCTTTTTTTTGGCTTTTTTTAGCATACGCGCCGACAAATCGGTGCAAAGCACGCTCTTTGCATTAGCGGCCGCCGCCAATCCTACGCTGCCCGTACCCGTCGCCGCGTCGAGTACGGCGGCGTCGGCGGGTATCAATCTATCGACAATCGCAAGCATTTTGGCGTAAGCGTCGTTGCGTCTTTCAAAAAAATCATAGACGGGGGCGCAAAAGTCCCAAAACGTCATACCGTTTTTTCCTTACAAAAAACTACTTTTCTGAAATCGCGCCGACGGGGCATTGAGCGTCGCACGCGCCGCAATCGATGCACTCGTTTTCGTCGACCACATAGCTCGATTCGCCTTCGGAAATCGCGTTGACGGGGCATTCCCCCGCGCACGAACCGCACGAAATACAATCGCTGTTAATTACTCTGGGCATAAATATGTTCTCCTTTCAATTATTGATATCCATATTATACCACACAATTTTTACGTTGTCCAGCTTTTTGAACAATTAGTGTGAACAAATAACGGGTCTAGCCGGCCTCTGCAAAATTATATTAGATACACCCATAGTATTTTCGGTTGCTGCTTATTCGGGATATTTTATCCGATTCATCGTCGGCGTTTCGGAATAAACTTATTTTACAATCGAGCGTCGATGGACACAAGAGGTGTTCCCGGAGGATTACCGCAATATGTTGTGGCGGCAAACATTCCTGAAATCATAAGCTTACTTGTAAATTATAAAAGTGTAATAACTACCTTCGGAATGAACGATTACGACTATTTGTTGAATATCTCCAGCAGGTTAGGCAGGACAAAACATGCATCGCTGAGTTTGGATGGTATGTTTCACGGATTTAAGCTAAGCAATATGCCGTTTGAATTTTATCTAGATTTAGCGTGGGAAGCATGGCATCAAATAATGATTGGGTATGCTCACGAATTTACACACACCGCAGAATGCCGTTATTAGGGAGAGATTGGGAAAATTTACAGATATCATGATGCGTTGATACACACAAATAGCGGCTACATTGACGTTCCCGATGTTGACAGCTACGTCGCATTGACCAAAACATATCTATTCGGTGAGCCTATAGTAAACGGAGAAAAAGTCGGCATTCCTTTTTCTTATTGGGAAAGCAATCTAGATGTGCGAGCAAGATACTTTGCCGCAGCTTACGGAAACGTAACAAACGACGGAATAACCATAAATGTAATAACTCAAACAATACATTTTGGCGGCGACGCAAAAGAGGTTACGACAATACTGCATGAAGGGTATAGATTCGTAAAATGGTCGGACGACGTAACAACGGCAACAAGACGGGACAAAATCTCTTATTTCGTTGTATCTGCCTTTTTTGAAAAGATTTAACCGAGATACGATACTCGCCTCCCTCGCCAAGCAAATAAAATAAACCCCTTCGGAATTTATTAGTACCAACACATAAAAAACCCGCAAAAGCTTGCGGGTTTTTGGGCTTGCAAACCATAATGTCTGCTTTTGATTTTAAGCGTTTGATTATGCGTGCGTTCTTTTTTTGATTATCTTTGTTTGATTTTGCGGTTTTGATTATCGTTTTTGAATTTGCGATGGCTGTTTTGAATTTGCGAAAATCAAATTACTTTCCATTATATCACTTCCTTCGGCTTTGTCAAAGTGAATGAAGCGCTTTCTTAATTATTGCAATAAAAAGAACCCACCAAAGCCGTTTGTTTGGCTCTGGTGGGTTCTTTTAGTTTAGTTGGCAGTCCATTTCGATTCCGCATTTGAAGATGAACCGCAGGGTTTTCTTGTCCTTGACGATGACCTTCTTCACTAGGCTACGAAAGATGTCGCCACGGTATTCGGAGTATGGAAGGCGTATAACTTGACGTATCTCCTTCACTCTTTGCTGTAGCAAGTCGTTCTTGCCGTTAAGTTGCTGGGCTATGGTTATTTCTGGCTTGAGTAGGTCTTGCTTGTCAACCAGTTCTTTGGTCTTTGCTTGGTCTTCAATGCTCTGTAGGTGTTCATTGTTGATTCCTACCATTTTGCGTTCTACCGCCAGCAGTTGCTTTTCCAGCTCCTTTATGTCTTTGGGCGGTGTCGCTTCTATAATAGTCTTTACGCTTTGGTCGAGGTTTGTCATCATGCGTTCTTTGTCCGCTACCAGTTCGTTCAGCGTTTGTACAAAGGCTTCTTCTACCGTCTGCTCCTTGATTGGTTTCATCTTGCAGTTTTCTCTTTGCTTTTGGTGTAGCATGCAGACCCAAATGTAGACCGTGCTTTCACCGTGTTGCTGGCTATGCCTTCGGAACTTTGTTCCGCACTCGGCACATTCCAGTTTCGTGCTTAGTGGATAGTGGCTTGAGTAGCGTGAGCGTTCGTTGTTTAGGTTTATCTTTTCGCTTTCTCTCTTGCTCACTTCGGCTTGCACGGCATCAAAGGTTTATCGGTCGATGATAGACGGGTGGTTGTTTTGCACTTCCCATTTGTCACGCTGTCCGTAGTTGATTTGCCGTGGGCTTAGCACATTCACTTTGAAGGTCTTGCCCAGTATGACATCTCCTGTATATTTCTCGTTTGTGAGCATGCTCATTATGGTTGTGTGTTGCCACTTGGGTTCAATAAAAGGTTTTCCTTCCTTCTCCATCTTCTTTCGTTTTTTTTCGGAGAACGGCGTGGAAATTCCAGCCTTATCCAACTTCGATTTTATTTGTCGTATTGTCAGCCCGACAAGATAGTCGTTGAAGATTTGCTGGACTACTGGCACTTCGTTTGGAACGAGCGTGAACTTGCCGTTCTTGATTCGGTATCCGCACATCCGTCCGCTCATGTGGACTTTGCCTTCCTTGTAGCGTTTGTGGATGCCCCACTTCACATTGTTGCTTATGGTTCGGATTTCTTCTTCGGCAAGTGCCGCCAGTATGCTGAGTATGACGAACGAACTCTCGTCCTTCGTATCCAACCCTTGGCTTTCGAAGTAGATTGTGATGCCACGGTTCTTCAGTTCCCTCGCCAGTTGCATGCACTCGACAATACTACCCCTTGTACACAATTTTGAGTATGAAAATCGGCTGTTTTTGGGTAGTTTTCGTTACCTTTTAGTATGAGGGGAGTATTTTCGGGAGTTTCATCCGTTTCCGCAGTTTTTACGGTCAGCGGGATTTTGTAGTGAATTTCAATAGATTCGTCGGTCGCTACGATGCGCTCTATTATATTCATCAGCATAGTTTTGCGTACGGCGTGGTTTTGAGATTCAAACTTTTGCGTCCAGTTTGTCAGCCCTTCCATAACCTCTACCCGCATTTCCAACTCCGCGTCAAGCTCTAAGACACGCTCTTGGGCTTCGAGCAGTTCGGCGCTCGCCGCGGCTCTTTCGTTCTCCTTCGTTTTCAGCAGCTCGTTCAACACCTCTAACGATACGGAACTCTTGCCTAAGAGCGCCTTCATTATTTCGTCTTTTAAGCGACTTACCTCGACCTCCCGTTTCGCCGCCTCCGCTTCGGCTTTTTGGAAATGCGCAGTCGCCTCGCTCAGCAGCTCTTGAATCTTTGTTTTGTGGGCTGCCATAACCTTGTCCTTATCCGCTTCGAGCAGAAACTCTTTGGCATCCTTTATGACGAGGTAGTCTAGCATTTCTTGGTTATATAGCTTTGCGTGACAGGTTTCTTTCCGCTCTTTTGGAAAACGGAATGAGTTACAGCGGTAGCAAGCCGTTCTGTACAGCTTATCGTCGCCCGACTTAATTTTATGCACCGCGTTGCGATAGTAGCCCGTGAATTTTCTGCCGCACTCGCCGCAGTATAATAAGCCGGTTAAGACTTGGGAGCCGTGGACTGTGGCCCTCTGCTCCCGAAACATTTTAGCCGTTAAACCCGTTCTTTTGAAGGTGTTCTTCTCTATAATCTCCTGCGCCTTGTCGAAGCTCGCTTGGTCTATAATCGCATACTGCGGCATTACGGGAGATAATATGCTCCTTAAAAAGTTTTTACATTCCCCCGCAACTTTTATATCCGTCGGCTTAAATACGCCCCCCTAAATTTATCTATCACTCACCCGCAATTATAGCCTTAATAATGCCTATAAGTCAGCATTTTTGTGTGAAATCTTAAAATTTTGCTTTCTTTGAAGCATAAGATATAATAAAAACTGCCAATATTTAACATTTTTGTGAGCCTTCACATTTTAATCCGCCCAACAAACCTAGTTTCAAATCACTTGAGCCAAAATGCTCTTGGGTGGTAACATTTTTTGACTTGTTGGTCAAAGTAGTAACTTTATGGGGAGTTCCCTCAATAGCTTGTAATGCCCGTAACATCGGGCGCTGTGTTTGCAGATCGCGCCGTATTTAAGAGTCTTTATAGGATAAACGAATTATTCGGAACTCTGTTATATTTAACTATATCTTACCAAATTAACTATACAACGGATTCACTACAGTTTGGCATGTTTTTTGGCGTATGGTCAAAAGAGATTCCCTCATCTGTCGCAAGGTTTTCTATCCTTACGATATCGGTTAACGGAATTTCACTTTCGAATATATATAGCGTCTTGTAAGTTTCCTCGGCGTGTGCGGACTCTATCAATAGACCTGTTCTAAAACCTCAAATTTGCGTTGTATAATTCTGCAATTAAGGTAAAGCGCAGGGCGTGTTTTTTCTGTTTGTTTCTATAGCGGTTGGCAAGGATTTTAAAGCGTTTT
>JAISMM010000063.1 GCA_031276725.1 Clostridiales bacterium
CCGCGGATCTTCGCTCATTTGCAGCTCCCCGCGGCTTTTCGCAGCTTATCACGTCCTTCTTCGGCGCTTGGTGCCAAGGCATCCACCTGTATGCTCTTATTAGCTTAATCTATTTCTTTCTTGTGAATCTTTCTTTCCTTTTCCTTGACCTAATTCTTTTCTTTCTTAATTGCTTCGACTAATAGTTCCTAACTTCCTTCTCGGATTCGACGTAAATTGTTCTAGTGCTTTGTAATATTACCACTTTCGGGGGTCGGTTCAATGTTATTCGGCGGGTCGCTTTCGGCGTCTTTTCGGTTCAAAGTCTTCAAAAATGCTCCCGCGTAGCACAAGACTACGATGTGCGCTTTTTGCCGCCTTTGTCCGCGAAAATCCGCTCGAAATCAGCCCGCAAATAAATCGACCGCCCCCCTTCTTTACTTCGCTTTCGGGTGCGTTCGGCTTTCGCCGTTCGTACCCTAATTGTTATTTCTCTATTATTCTTTCTTTCTCGTTTATTCTTCTATTCCTCTTGTCAATGTGCTTCACGATAAAAGACAATAAAAAAAGCATAAAACGATATTTACAACAGTCAATATCCATTATGCCCAGCGGTATTGTATTATCCAATACATGGTTTTAGAGCCGAAACCCCATTTTTTACTGCCCCCGCCTTACGACGGTCTTTATATAATATCACAATAGAATACGTTTGTCAAGAGCTTTTCGAAAACATTTTAAAAAGTTTTTGGGAAATTTTAGGTCGAAAGCAAAAATTGCTAAATTTCTAAAAAAGACGCCTTTGCCGCGCCTTTTTTGCTTGTGCGGAGCGGCGGTTTGTGATATAATCTATTAATAGGGTCAAATATAATTTTTGGGAGGTTTTTTTAATGCATTTTTCTAAGGAAGTTCAAGAAATGGTCTGCGTCGCCAAGGGCCCGAATCACGGCCCCGCGCCGATTCCCGAGGAGGGGAAATGGGTTCAGGCTAAGGAGATCAAGGACATTAGCGGGCTTACGCACGGCGTGGGCTGGTGCGCTCCGCAACAGGGCGCGTGCAAGCTGACGCTGAATGTTAAGGACGGCGTTATAGTCGAGGCGCTTGTCGAAACGGTGGGCTGCTCGGGTATGACGCATTCGGCGGCTATGGCGGGCGAAATTCTGCCGGGCAAGACGATACTCGAAGCCCTCAACACCGATCTTGTGTGCGACGCCATAAACACCGCCATGCGCGAGCTGTTTTTGCAGATAGTGTACGGGCGCACGCAGAGCGCGTTTTCGGAAAACGGACTCGAGGTCGGCGCGGGACTCGAGGATTTGGGCAAGGGACACCGCAGTCAGATAGGCACGATCTATTCGACGGCCGCCAAGGGCGTAAGGTATTTGGAGATGGCGGAGGGCTACATAACGCGCCTTGCCCTCGATAAAAACGACCTTGTTATAGGCTACGAGTTCGTCAGGCTCGGCGTTATGATGGAGAAGATTCGCAAGGGCGTAACGCCCGAGCAGGCGTTGAAGGACGCCACCGGGAATTACGGCAGATTCGAGGGCGCGGCAAAATATATAGACCCGCGCAAAAATTAAGGAGGAGCATAAATTTTATGGCTATCAATTTTGAAGGTTACGACAAAAGGATCAAAAAGGTCAACGAGGCGTTGACCGCGTACGGCATCAAAAATTTGGAGGAGGCGCGTCAAATTTGCGCCGACAACGGCATAGACGTCGCTAAAATCGTGAGCGGCACTCAACAAATCGCCTTTGAAAACGCGACGTGGGCGTATACCGCCGGTTGCGCGATCGCGATCAAAAAGAACTGCAAACGCGCGGCGGACGCCGCCAAGGCTATCGGCGAGGGCTTGCAGGCGTTCTGCGTTCCGGGCTCGGTCGCCGAGCAACGCGGGGTCGGACTCGGACACGGCAATTTGGCGGGAATGCTTTTGGAGGAAAAAACCAAATGTTTCTGCTTTTTGGCGGGCCACGAGAGCTTTGCCGCCGCCGAGGGAGCGATCGGAATCGCCAAAACGGCGAACAAGGTGCGCAAGGAGCCGTTGCGCGTTATTTTGAACGGACTCGGTAAGGACGCGGCGATGATTATATCGCGCATCAACGGCTTTACCTACGTGCAAACCAAATTCGACTACTATACCGACGAGCTTAAAATAGTCGCCTCGACCCCCTACTCCGACGGCGAAAAAGCCAAGGTGCGCTGCTACGGGGCGGACGACGTTCGCGAGGGCGTCGCGATTATGCGCCACGAAAACGTGGACGTTTCGATTACGGGCAACTCCACCAACCCCACGCGCTTTCAACACCCCGTCGCCGGCACCTACAAAAAGTGGTCGGTCGAGCACGGCAAAAGCTACTTTTCGGTCGCCTCGGGCGGCGGCACGGGCAGGACTCTGCACCCCGACAATATGGCGGCGGGGCCGGCGTCCTACGGTATGACCGACACTATGGGCAGAATGCATTCCGACGCCCAATTCGCGGGCAGCTCGTCCGTTCCCGCCCACGTCGAGATGATGGGGCTTATAGGAATGGGCAACAACCCTATGGTCGGCGCTACGGTGGCGGTGGCCGTGGCCGTGCAGGAGGCCTTGACTAAGAGAAAACTCTGAACAAGTTTAGTCGGCTTTAAGACGCGTCTTTTTTGCTATAAATTTCCTTCTTTTCTTGACAATAGCGCTGCTATTGCCTGCAAAAACAAGTCGATTTCTATCTAAAAAATCCTCTGTCTTAAACCCGCCCCGCTTGTCCGGAGTTTTCAAGAAATCGGTGCGCTGAAAATAAATCGCACCAAAAATAAAACAATAATGTACGACCGGCCAAAAGGTCGCTTTGAACGAAATCCGTCGCTAAAAAATTCCCCTCTACGGAGGGGTGGCGGCGAATGCCGACGGGGTGGTTGCGTCTCTTTTTGCGTAGGCGGTTGACCGTAAACCACCCCGCCGCCAAAGGCGGCACCCCTCCGTAGAGGGGAATTCCGCGATACGCCGCGGTCATTTCATTGAACATAAAGGAGCTTAACTATGAAAAAAATTCTAATTACGGGCGGCGCGGGCTACATAGGCAGCCATACGGCGGTCGAGCTGATTGAAAACGGAACCGAAATCGCGGTTGTCGACAATTTGGTCAATTCGAGCGAGGAGTCGCTTAAAAGAGTCGAAAAAATTACGGGCGGGAGCGTCAAATTTTATAACGCCGACATTCGCGACGCGGCGGCGCTCGACAAGATTTTTGCCGAAAACGACGTCGGCGGCGTGATACACTTCGCCGGGTTAAAGGCGGTGGGCGAAAGCGTTTCGATGCCGCTCGAATATTACGAAAATAATATCGGCGGCACGCTGACGCTGCTGTTCGCTATGAAAAAAGCGGGCGTTAAAAAGCTGATATTTTCGTCGAGCGCGACCGTTTACGGCGACCCCGAGCGTCTGCCTATCGACGAGGCTTCGCCGCTTTCGACGACGAATCCCTACGGCTCGACAAAGCTGTTTATAGAACAAATTCTTAAAGACCTCTACGTGTCGGACAAAACGTGGAACATAACCCTTTTGCGCTATTTTAACCCCGTGGGAGCGCATAAATCGGGGCTTATCGGCGAGGATCCCAAGGGTATACCCAACAATCTGACGCCCTATATAGCCCAAGTCGCAAGCGGCAAGCTGGAACGCGTAAACGTTTTCGGCGACGACTACCCCACCCCCGACGGCACGGGCGTACGCGACTATATTCACGTGTGCGACCTTGCCGCCGGCCACGCCCTCGCCCTTAAAAAAATGACGGCGCCGGGCGTGCATATATTCAACCTCGGCACCGGAATCGGTTACAGCGTGCTGCAAATGATAGCCGCGTTTGAAAAAGCCTGCGGCAAAAAACTCCCCTACTCGATTTGCCCCCGCCGCCCCGGCGACATAGCGTCCTGCTACGCAAAAGTAGACAAGGCGCTGAACGAGCTCGGCTTTAAGGCCAAATACGGCATAGACGAAATGTGCGCCTCGTTGTGGAAGTGGCAAACCCTGAACCCCGACGGCTATAAAAAGTAGTTTTTAAAGCGGCTACTTATAAATCAAAAATACGAATACGCCGCGGGGGTATTGCATAAAGGGAACGATGCCCTTGTCGGGAAGGTAGGTGTAATCCTCGCCGCTGATGGACTTGTACGCCTCGGCGATGTCGTCCGAGTAGGCGCCGGGGAAGCCCGCCTCGTAATCGGACAGCCCCAAATTAAGGCGCAGCTCTACCTGACCGTGTTTGCGCTTGTTCTTTTTGATAAACTTAAAGATTTCGATAAGCTCCGACCGCGAATTCACCTGCATTGTAACGGTTTTGCCGTCGATGTCGAACAGCGGCTGATTTTGGTGGAACGGGTAATCCTTTTGGGCGGGCGGGCCGTCCGAATCGGGATTATGACCGCCGAAGCCTTTCAACGCGGCGTCCGACAAGAGGAAAAATCCGTGGTGCGGAACGACTACGGGGTCGCCCTTGTCCTGATAAAAGGCGATGCTGTCCATAGTCGCGTCGAGGTTGTACCAATCGCCGTCGAGCTTGACCTTGTTCCACACGTGCGCGATCGAGACGCCCGAATAACTGAACGTTCCCTCCGTCATATCGGATTCGATGCCCTCGACGGCGCAGAGGAACGACACCGCCCGCGCGAAGCCGTTGCAGACGGCGGAACGGTTGAGGAACACGCCGCTGATGTCGAACGACGGATCGTCCGCCGACACGGACGCGGAGTCGTCGAGATACTGCAAGTATAACTTTTCGTCGTAGACGACGGCGGAGGTAAGATAGTCGTGAATCGCGTGGACGCGCTCGAACGGCGTGAAATCGTTTTTGATATAGCGGTCGAGTACGGCGATCGCCGCGTCGTACACCTTTTTGACGTCGACGTTTTTACCGCGCGTAAAAACCGGGCGCTTGCCGTTTTTTACGACTATCTCGAAAAGCTCGCTGAGGCGCGTTTTTAGCGGCTCGGAGGGGTCGAGCGTAAATTCGCCCTCCTCGACCGAGGCGTCGTTTATGCGGCGCACGGGATTTGGCTCCCTGTCGGCGTAGTCGATCAGGTGCGGCTTAACGGGCTCGCTTTTGCGGTTGAAAAGCGACGAACAGCCGACGGCGGCAAGGCACATAAAAACGGCCGCGAGCAGGCTAATAATTTTTTTCATAGTAATTAACATACGTTATGTCCTTTTTGACGCCGTCCCTTAAAACGGTAACCGTCAGCATTTTTGATGACAAGACTACGGGCATTTCATCACCCGAAACGTGCGAGAGCGCGGCGCAAAAAATTCCGTCGAGCGACGCGCCGTCCGCGCCGAATTCGTGGCCGCCGATTTTGGTTATAACGTCGCCGTCCTTGACTTTTTCGCCCGTCGTGTGAGCCGAGTTGCCGCCCGTCGCCGTAAGCGTTCCGTTTTTCCACTTCGCCGAAAACAGCGGCCCGGCCTCCAAAATTCCCGCGCCGCCGCGAACGTCCGTAATACGCGCGTCTATCTTTCTTATTTGCGCCGCCGAAGAGGCGCCGTCGGGATTTTCCGCGATTATCTGCCGCGCGATTTGCCGCGCGACCGTTCCCGGTACGCAATGCGACGTGCCTTGTACGGGGCGCGAGGAGTCGTAGGGGTCGTAAAGCGTCTGATACGTTCCCACGCCCCTGACGCGCGCGTAGGAGTCTAAAACGGCGGCGCCGGAGCTGCCCGAGTTTACCGGCACCGTAACCTGCGTTACCGGAACGTATTTTTTTTGTTCGCCGCCGGGATTGAATTCAAGAATTTTGCCCGCACGCGACACTATTCCGTCAAAGGCGGCAAGCCCCGCCCCGAGCGAGTTGCCGAGCATACGGAGCGGCTCGCCGTATTCGGTTTTAACGTCCTCCCCCGCAAATTCCAACGCGCCGTAAGCGTCGGCGCCGACGGCGGCGACCGACAAAACCGCTATGTCGTGATACGCGTCGTAGCCTAACAGCCGCGGCTTTAACTCGGCTCCGTCAAAAAATCCGGCGGTGATATTCGGGTAATCGTAGCCGTCGACGACGTGGTAATTCGTCATTAAATACAGATTGTTTCCGGCGCGGTCAAAAATAAAGCCCGTGCCCGCCTCGGTTTGCGAGCCGCCCGCGCACTCTATAACCGCCGTCGCTTTTTTGGCTATCGCAAAGATTTCGGTCGGGGCGTACGGAGTCGGCGCCGCCGTCGGGACGCTTTTAGCGCACGCGCAAAAAAACGCCGCCGCCGCAAAAGCCGCCGCCAACACGAACCGCAACCTTATTTTGGAAAAACTAACCATCATATTTATTTATTATAGCACACCTTTCACTTTTTGTAAATACAATATAGCAGGCAGTTTTAACAAAACGCGGACTTTTTTTATACATACTTCCGCTTCGGGGTATGAAAAAAAATTTAGGGAAGAGAATTATGGAAAAAAGAAATTGCGTAAAACTGCCCGACGCCCGCTTTGTTCTGATGGACAAATGCGGAAACGAAATCGCCTGCGGCACGACAAACGACCGCGGCGAAATCGAATTCGACTGTCTGCCCCTGGGAACCTACTACGTTAAGGAAATCCAAGCGCCTTGCGGCTACGAAAGGTGCGACGAGTGCATAGAAGTAACTATTTGCCCCGCCAAACCCCTCCGCTGCGTGGACGTCTTTAACGAGCAAGTCAAGGGCGGAATCCGAATCACAAAGTTCGGTTACCGACAGCCCTAACGCGCGGTTAAAATTCAAGCGGTCTGCCCTTACCCGTTCCCGACCGCAAAACCGCCTAAACCGGCTCAAAGGTTTCTTCGGCAAAAGATTCCCGCAACGTCCTACATAGTCGAGGATTTTGCGGGAATTTTTTGCCGTTTTTGCCGAGTACCCGCCTTTTTCGACAAAATAACTATAAAAATATGTTTGACATATATTCTTTTTCGACAAAATAACCTTATATTCTCATAATCCGACCGCGCTTTATTCCGCCGCTTTCGACGCCGTCCACGTTCGACCAGTCGACGGGGGGAAAGCCGTTTTTGACTAAAAATTCGTTCGCTTTTGAAAAATGACGGCAGCCGAAAAAGCCGCGATACGCCGAGAGCGGGCTCGGGTGAGGCGCTTCCAATACTAGGTGACGCGGGGCGATAAGCCGGTTTTTGGCGCGGGCGAAGGATCCCCACAGCATAAAAACCATAGGGCGCTCGCGGGTCGAAAGTCCGCGTATAACCGCGTCGGTAAACTGCTGCCAGCCTATGTCGGAGTGCGAAAACGCCTCGCCGCGACGCACCGTGAGCGTGGTGTTCAAGAGCAAAACGCCCTGGCTCGCCCACCCCAAAAGCGAGCCCGTTCGGGGCATACGGCAATTCGTATCGTCCTCGATTTCCTTATAGATATTGATAAGGCTGGGCGGTAGCGGCACGCCGTCGTTCACGGCGAACGCGATGCCGTTGGCTTGACCGTCGCCGTGATAGGGATCCTGACCCAAAATGACGACCCGCACGCCGTCGAAATCGGTAAGCTCCAAGGCCCGGAATATATAGTCGCGGGGCGGATAAACCGCGCGGGCGGCGTACTCGCGCTCCAAAACGGCGCCGAGCGCGGCAAAATACGGCGCGGCGTACTCGCCCGCCAAAACCTCTCTCCACTTGTTCGCCGGAAGTCTCATAGGACTATTTTATAATATTTTGCGGCTTTTTGCAAGCGATTTAACGTTGTTATAACGGCGGACAATTAGGTACGCGGTAGACGCCGACGCCGGTCGCCGACGAGCGCAAAAAGCGGCGGCGACGAGCGCAAAAAGCGGCAAAGAGGAGCGTGGTAGACGCGGGCAACAGTCGGCAAGCCGAGCCGACAAACGGCTTGCCGTTTGCAGGGCGCGCACCTACCGGAGCACAGCCCGTCAACGAGGCGAGGCCCGCCGACGGGCGTGTATTTAGTATACACAACCAAGGCGGCTTGCCGAACGTAACCCGTATCAACGCTCCTCTTTTGCCGCGTAACTAGCCGATAAATTTGACGGCGGACAACATCGCGTCCAAAATATTGCCGTCGCAAAGGCTGTAAAAGGCGACCTTGCCCTGGCGCTTGCATTTGACCACGCCGATATTTTTGAGGTTGCGCAGCTGATGGCTTACGGTGGTTTGATTGAGTTCGAGAACGGCGGAAATGTCGTTGACGCACATGGGCGAAATGCTGAGGGCGGAAACTATCCGTATGCGCGTGGCGTCGGCGAGCGTCGAAAAAAAGTCCGCCATTTCTTGCAGGGCGTCCCCCGCCGGAACCATTTTGCGCACAAGCGTCCGCGTGCGGTAGTCTATAAGCATTTTGTCGTCTTTATCGTTTATTATCATTTTTTCGCGATTCCTCTCATATAATTAGAGTACATAATTTGCCGTTTTATATGTTCACGCCGGATTAAGCGGGCGGCAAAGCGCGGTGTGGCGGACGCGGGCGAACATAGCCCGCATCGACGCCGCTATTTGTCCGCTATCGAACTTATGCCGTATGCACATACATATATTATAATATGCGCAACTGTACATTGTCAACGGCGAAATTTGCGGCATTAACGGTTAGAATGTATTTTTTTGTCGAAAGGAGAACCCCCGGATGGATCAAGACGATATTTTTAAGCTGCTTTTGTTGATTTTGCTTTTAACCAACGAGCGCGGAAACGGCGAAAACCAATCCGGCGGAACGTACAACGGACTTAACGAAATCATTATTATAACTCTTTTAATGAACGCCTGCAACGGCGGCGGCGGCGATGATCATAACGACAGATTTCCCGGTAATACGACTTTTTAGCGGCCGGCGAAAAACCGGACGGTCAAAAGACCGTCCGGAAAATTACATCTTATTGGGCGCTTCAATCAACAGCAGACTCAATCCGTTCTTAATAACGTCGCGGACGCAACGCGTCAAAAGGACGCGCTCGGGATTGCCCGCCACCTTGTGGTCGATATAGAACTTGTTAAAGACTTGGCAAAGGTCGATTAGATATCTTGCCAAAATGCTCGGTTCGTACTTTTCCCACGCGGCGGCGACGGTTTCGTCGAAGCGCGCGAGCAGCTTTACGACCCCGAAGCCGGCGTCGTCGCAAAGCCCGTTAAAGTCCGCGCCGGCGTCGTTCCCGCCGACGCACTTTTCTAATATGGAGCAACAGCGGGCGTGGGTGTATTGGATATAGGGCGCGGTTTCGCCGTCGAAATTAAGCGCCTTATCGTACGAAAAAACGGTGTCCTTTATGCGCGAGGTCGAAAGCGCGAAAAAGATTACGGCGCCGACGCCGACGGCTTTTGCGACGGACTCCTTGTCGGGGAGCGCGGGGTTTTTGCTTTCGATAATGCCGCGCGTTTTTTGGACGGACGTTTCGAGGACGTCCTCTAAAAACACGACGTTGCCCTTGCGGGTCGAAAGCGCCCCCGAATTTTCAAGGCTGACCATACCGAACGGAACGTGCTCGCAGTCGCCCGCCCACGGGTATCCCATAAGCTCCAAGACCTTGAACACCTGCTTGAAGTGGAGGTTTTGCTGATAGGCGACCACGTACAGGCACTTGTCGAAGTTATACGTTTTTTTGCGGTAGACGGCGGCCGCCAAATCGCGCGTGGCGTAAAGCGACGCGCCGTCGCTTTTGCGGATAAGGCAGGGCGGCATACCGAATTCGCTCAAATCGACGACCTCGGCGCCGTCGGACTCCGTTAAAAGCCCCTTAGCTTTGAGCGACCGCGTAACGGCGTCTAATTTATCGTTATAAAAGCTTTCGCCGTTGTAGCTGTCGAAACGCACCCCGAGCGTATTATAAACCTTGTCGACGTCGCGCAAGGTAACCTCCTTGAATTTAGAAAAAATCTTTAAGGCGTCGGCGTCGCCGTCCTCGATGCGCTTGAACCAGCGGCGGCCCTCGTCCTCTAACGACTTATCGTTTTCCGCCTCGGCGTGGAACCTGACGTAAAGCTCCAAAAGCGAGCGGATGCCGCGCCGCTCTATGTCGGCGTCGTTCCCCCATTTTTTGTACGCGCAGACGAGCTTGCCGAACTGCGTCCCCCAGTCGCCCAAATGATTTATGCCGATTACGTCGTAGCCCAAAAACGCGGCTATGCGGTAAAGCGAGCCGCCGATTACGGTCGTTAAAAGATGCCCTATGTGGAAGGGCTTGGCGATATTAATCGACGAATAATCTATGCAAATAGTCTTATTTACGCGCTTTGCCGGCGCAAAATTTTGCCCGCGCGCGGCTACGGTTTTAAGAACGTCGGACGCCGCCGCCGCGCGTTTAAGATAAAAATTGACGTAGCCGCCTACGGGGGCGCACCGCTCTATAAATTCGTCCGCGACGAACGAGTCCGCCGCCGCCTTCGCCAAATCCGCCGGACTTTTGCCGAGCCGCTTGGCGTACTTAAAAAGCGGCAGCGCGTAGTCGCCCGCGTCCGCGCTCTGCCCGTAAACAATATCGTCGTAAAGCGCGTCCGCGTCGAGTCCCCCGACCCTTACGCACCGCGCTATTAACTTTTTGTAGTCCATTTATTACCGCCTTTTTTTTGAAGTTGAAAGATACCGGATTTTAGTGAATGACAAAAACGTTTATTCGGGCGGGCAACGGTCGCCGCCGAACCGCCCCGTCGACACCGTCGCCGCGAACCGAGCCGACAAACGGCTTGCCGTTTGCAGGGCGGGCGCCGCTGTTTGCCCGCTTACTACACGTTGAATCGGAACAGCACGACGTCCCCGTCCCTCACGACGTAATCCTTGCCCTCGCTGCGCACAAGCCCTTTTTCGCGCGCCGCGTTAAAGCCGCCCGAGGCGACCAAATCGTCGTAGAGAACGATTTCGGCGCGTATAAAACCTTTCTCGAAATCGGAATGAATTTTGCCCGCCGCCTGCGGCGCTTTCGTGCCTTTTTCGACGGTCCACGCCCGCACCTCTTTTTCTCCCGCCGTTAGATAGCTTATAAGCCCCAAAAGCCCGTAGCCCGTCCTTATGACCTGTTGAAGACCGCTGTCGCTAAGCCCAAGCTCCCTTTGAAAATCGGCGCGCTCGGCGGGGTCGAGAGCGGCCAGCTCCTCCTCGATTTTGGCGCAGAGGGTTATGACGGGCGCGCCCTCGGCGGCGGCGTATTCTTGCAGCGCTTTTACGTAGCCGTTGGGCGCGCCTATGTCGGATTCGGCGACGTTGGCGCAGTAGATGACGGGCTTAGACGTCAGCAAAAAGAACGATTCGGCCGCCTCGGACTCCTCGGGCGTAAGCGTCATAGTGCGCACGCTTTTTTCGGCCTCGAGCCACGCCAGCATTTTTTGTAATAATTCCTTTTCGGCGATATACTTTTTGTCGCCCGATTTAAGGTTCTTTTCGCAGCGTTCCAGCCGCCTTGTAACGCTTTCTATATCCGATAAAATCAGCTCCAAATTGACGACGCCCGCGTCGCGGACGGGGTCGGGCGCGCCCTCGACGTGAATTATATTCGGGTCGTCGAAGCACCGCACTACGTGAACGATAGCGTCCACCTCGCGTATGTGCGAAAGAAATTTGTTGCCGAGTCCCTCGCCCTTGCTCGCGCCCTTAACAAGCCCCGCTATGTCGACGAATTCAAGCGCCGCCGGCGTAATCTTTTTTGTGTTGTACATATCGCCCAAAACTTTAAGACGCGGATCGGGAACCGAAACGACGCCCACATTCGGCTCGATCGTGCAAAACGGATAATTCGCCGCCTGCGCCCCCGCCGACGTTATAGCGTTAAACAGCGTGCTTTTGCCCACGTTGGGCAGTCCGACTACGCCAAGTTTCATAAAATACCTTCCTTTTTGAAAAAACTTATATTCAAGCGGTCAGCTTAACAATTTAACCGCCCCGGCGGCGCGCGGCGGCACGAACCGAGCCGTCAAACGGCGAAGGCGTTTACAGGGCGTGCGAGCTAAGCCCGTATACGCGGGCGGGGCGCTCCGTAGAGGGGAATTGCCACCAAAACATTCCCCAAACCGCTCCGGCGCTAACGCGCCACCCCTCCATAGAGGGGAATTGCCGCCAACGGCTAAACCTCAATAATTAAACCGCGCCCGATAGCCGACGGCCGCCCGCCGCCGAAAGTGCGTTTTTCAGCGGTCGGGCAGCTTAAAGCCGACCTTACTTCCGCTAGCATACTCCACAACGACGCTTATAGCGTCGCCTATGCGGTAAACGGTTTTGCCGCATACGAGGGTATGCAACTTTTGGTTATATTCGTAAGGGCCGCCGCGCAGCTTTTCGGTTCGCAAAAGACCCTCGACGGTGTTGTCGAGCTCGACGAACAGCCCCCATTCGGTAACGCCGCTTATGGCGCCGTCGAAGCGTTGCCCGACCTTATCCCGCATAAATTCGGCCTTTTTAAGATCGTCGACGTCGCGCTCGGCTTTTTCCGCCAAACGCTCCCGCTCGCTCGAAAGCGTCGCCGCCTCGGCTACGACGCGCGAATATCTCGCGAACGCGCTCTCGCCGTTTTTAAGATAGTCCTTGATTATGCGGTGTATAAGCAGATCCGGATAGCGCCGTATCGGCGACGTAAAGTGGCAGTAATAAGCGGCGGCAAGCCCGAAATGCCCCTTGTTGACGGGCGAATAGCCCGCCTTCATCATAGAACGCAAGGTGATTCGGTTGACGGCGGCGGCGAATTTTTTGGGCGTTTTTTCTAAAAGCGCGGCAAAATCGGCGGGGGTAAGATCGCGATCGGTATTAAAGGCGATATTTAACGAGCGCAAAAATTCTTTAAGGTTGGCGACCTTTTCGGGCGATGGGTCGGCGTGCTCGCGGTAGACGAACGGCGCTTTTTTGCCGCACATAAATTCGGCGACCGTCTCGTTGCAAATCAGCATAAACTCCTCGATAATCCTGTGCGATATAAGGCGCGGCTTGCGGCGCACGTCCTTGACCGAGCCGTCGGCGTTCATAACGACCTCGCTTTCGGTAACGTCAAAGTCGATCGTGCCGCGCCGCACGCGGCGGTCGAACAGAATTTTGGCGAGCGCGCGCATATCTTGCAGCATAGGAACGATTCCGCCGTACTCGGCGGTAAGCTCCGCGTCGCCGTCCAAAATGCGGGCGACCTTAGAGTACGTCATACGGCGAGCCGACTTTATGACGCCCTCCTTTATGGACGAACGCGTTACGGCGCCCGATTTGTCGATGTCCATAACGACGCTCAAAGTCAGCCGCTCCACGCCCTCGTTGAGCGAGCAAACGCCGTTAGATAGCTTTTCGGGCAGCATAGGCAGAACGATATCGGGAAAGTATACGCTAGTCCCCCTGTGCATAGCCTCTTTGTCGAGCTTTGTTCCCGCCCTTACGTAGTGCGTAACGTCGGCGATATGAACGCTCAAACGCCACAACCCCGACTCCAAAAGATAAAGCGACACCGCGTCGTCAAAGTCGCGCGAGTCGTCGCCGTCGATAGTGATAACCAAATCGTCCCTAAAATCGCGCCTGCCCTTGCGGTCGCGCTCCGTTACCGCGTCCGGCAGCATATTAGCCTCTTTTTCGACCGACTGCGGGAACGTTTCGTATAGCTTGTATTCCTTAAATATTCGGGTGTAATCGCGCATCGGAATTATTCTTTTACAGACCCACCGGGTAAATTACCAACGTAACAAAGAACAGCACCGAAATAAGCGCCATAATTATGCCGAAAACTATCGTGAGCCGCTTCATAACGCCCTCGACGGAACGGCCCTTGTTCTTTTCGTAAAACGTGTCGGCGGACTGACCGCCCAACGCACCCATTCCCTCGGAGTTGCTCGGCTGAGCCAAAACGACGACCGTCAAGGCGACCGCCGTAATAACCATTACGACAATCAAAATCACGCGTATAATCGGAAACGAGTTTGTGACCCACGCCGGAATAATGCGGGCCGCGTACAAAATTGCGGACATTAAACAACACCTCTACCAATAAGATACCTAAATTATACCACAAACCGCCCCGCTTTGCAACTGTTTGCGGGTGAAAAATCGAACATTTTATCGGTGCGGATTAGTGTGTTCGCGAGCGAATCAATTTGCAGCCGCGTCTTACCTCGGCGCGGCGGAAAATAAAAACGCGGGCGGACGATGACGCTTATCGTTGCGGCCGTGTTCAAGTAGTAAAACTATTGCGGGAGTAGTAAAACTACATATACGAAATGCGGAAAATATTAGAAATGTGTGTTTCGGGCTAATATTTTTGCATCGAGTCGGCTAGGACGGCGGCGACGGTTTTGAGGAGTTTTTCGTCGCTTGCGGGTATCGGCGAGGGCGAAAAGTGGGCAAGGAAGCCGAATGAATCGTTCTTTTTTACGGGCGCGATGCAAACGCTGCCGTCGCCGTTGAAGCCGAGCTCTTGGGCGGGGCCGTTAAAGCCGTCGGGAAGCTCGGCGGTCTTTTTTGCCTTTGCGGGAAGGCGCGTTCCGGAGTAAGCGCCGGGCGCGACGCCCGCGCCCGCCAAAAACCGGTCGGAATCGCTTACCATAACCGTTCCCCCCAACGCCGCGGCGAGATGCCCGCACATAGGGACGCCGACCGTTTTAAGCTCGGCGGAAACGTCGACCTTGCGCAGGATAATGTCGCCGTTTTCGAGCGCGGTGATTTCTATCGGATCCGAAACGGTTATTTTGTAGATCTTACGGTATTCGCGCGGGATTACTATTCTGCCGAGCGAATCCACTTTTCTGACTATGCCTATGTTTTTCATATTAAATACTCCTTAGTATTGTTTATAATTTTGATTGACCGTGATTTTGTATATTTGCGTATAGGCTTTTTGAGCCGGTAAATAGGGCTTTTAGGGGCGTTCGGGCGGGCGAAAGGCGGCGAACCGCACCGCTTGTCCGGAGATTTTCTTTAATATAATTTTGTGTTTCAGCTATATAAATTATGTAAATTAATTGATTTTTTTTATTTTATAGGTTATAATGTATGTAATGAACCTATCGGCACAACTAAAAACCGTTACGATCAGCGACGGCGAATCCTACAAGAACGACGGCGACGCCCGGATTTCGATTAATAAGGACGGCGTTATCCGAATCGTTAAGACGCTGCCCGACGGCGCGGCCTCGGCTATCGTCGTGGACGGAAACGCCGTTACGCTTGTGCGCACGGGAGCCGAAAGCTACGAGATGACGCTGCAAGAGGGCAAGACGAACGAGTTTGTTATGAACGTGCCCGGCCGCCCGCTGATTTGCTCGGTCGACTGCGTAAAGCTCGGCAAGCGTTCGCGGTTCGGGCTTGTGGAGCTGTTCCTCGATTACGCTCTGACGATCGAGGGCGGCACGAGCAGGTTCACCTCGCATATTAGGTGTACTTACGACGACGTAAACGTTTGCTGACGGGAGCGGCTCCCTCGAATCCCGCGCTTATCCGCGGCTACGATATCAAGACTTTTTAAGGAGATCTGGCATGAAACTTCAATGGTTGGGACACAACGCTTTCAGACTTACGGAAAGCACCGGCTCGTCCGTCATAACGGACCCTTTCGAGCCGCAGGCCGTGGGTTATTCGATGGCGTACCTGCCTTGCGACGCCGTAACGTCGAGCGTCGCCCACCCCGCGCATAACCACTATAAGGGCGTAAAGGGGAGTCCCGACATAATCAACGCCATAGGCGTGCGCGACATAAACGGCATTCAGGTATCGGGCGTGTATTCGCGCACGAAGCTGCCCGCCGGCAACGGCAAGAATCTTATTTTCCGACTGCGGCTCGACGGCGTGAGCGTCTGTCATATGGGCGCCCTGGCCGACGAGTGCAGCGCGGAGCTTATAGAGGAACTTATCCCGGTAAACATTTTGCTGCTCCCGGTTGGGGGCGGCTTCACGCTCGGCGCGGAGGAGGCTAAGGAATATGTAGACAACATTATGCCCGACATCGTTATACCCATGCACTACAAGACGAAAAGTACGGAGCTGGATATCGACAAGGCGGACGCTTTTTTGCGGCTCTTTGACGACGACCAAATTATCGTCGCGGACGACGACACCATCGAATTTGACCGCTACGATTTTACGGGCGAATCCACAAAAGTTGTTTTGCCTAAGCGGTTTATGGGATGAGTAGGGCTTTTTAACTAAAAAATCCAATATTTTACGCTCAAATGATATTTTTTGGTTCACATCGCACACAAATAAATTTTAATATGGTATGATTAAATTATGAAGAATGTAGCACCTGAAAACCTAATTAAAGACAGACTCAGTGAAACCCTCAAGCACGTCGGCGTTTCGTACCGTTCGATCGCGAAACAGCTCAACGTCTCTCCCTCGCTTATTTCGCAATACGCGAGCGGAAAGAAGTTGCCGCGCCTTGAAACGTTTGTTCGGCTCTGCACCGTCTTGGACGTTGCGCCCGAATACATTTTAGGGTTCGCCGACTAACAAGGTTCTTGAACGGCTACTCCCACTCGATTGTAGCGGGAGGCTTGCTGGTAACGTCGTAGACTATGCGGTTTACGCGCTTTACCTCGTTTACGATGCGCGTGCTTATCTTTTCGAGCACGTCGTAGGGTATTCGCGCCCAGTCGGCGGTCATACCGTCCACGCTCGTAACCGCCCGTAGCGCCACCGTGTAATCGTATGTGCGCTCGTCGCCCATTACGCCTACGCTGCGTATTCCGGTAAGCACCGTAAAGTACTGCCATATCTCGTCGTCAAGCCCGGCTTGAGCGATTTCGTCGCGGAGTATATAATCCGTCTCTTTTAGTATGTCCAGCTTCTGCCGCGTTATCTCGCCTATTATGCGGATCGCGAGTCCCGGTCCCGGGAACGGCTGGCGCATAACTATACTCTTTGGGAGACCGATTTCAAACCCGCACCTGCGCACTTCGTCCTTAAAAAGGTCGCGGAGCGGTTCGACGATCTCCTTAAAGTCCACGACGGACGGCAAGCCGCCCACGTTGTGGTGGCTTTTTATGACGTCGGACGCGCCCAAGCCGCTTTCGATAACGTCGGGATATATAGTGCCTTGAACAAAGTAGTCCACGCTGCCGATCTTTTTGGCTTCCTCCTCGAAGACGCGTATAAACTCCGCGCCTATGATTTTTCGTTTAGTCTCGGGATCCGACACCCCGTTAAGCAGTTTGAGGAAGCGTTCGGACGCGTCGACCCCTATAAGATTCATCCCCTGCTCGTCGCGGAACACGCGCATAACCTCCTCGGCCTCGTACTTTCTTAAAAAGCCGTGGTCGACGAAAATGCACGTAAGGTTCGGGCAGGCCTTGTGTATGAGGGCGGCCGCCACGGCGCTGTCCACCCCGCCCGAGAGCGCGCAAAGCACTCTCTTTTTGCCGATCTTAGCTTTAAGGCTTTCGACGGTTGTTTTGGCGAAGTTGCTCATAGTCCAATCGGCGGCGGCGCGGCAAATCCCGAACAGAAAGTTGCGCAGTATCGCGGTGCCGAACTGCGTGTGCATAACCTCGGGGTGAAACTGCACGCCGTACATTTTTTTAGACGCGCACTCCATAGCGGCCACGGGGCAATTTTGCGTTGACGCCGCGGCGGTAAAGCCCTCGGGCAGCCGCTCGACGTAGCTCGTGTGGCTCATCCAGCAGTCCGAAACGGCGGGGACGCCCTCGAACAGCGCCCCGCCCTTATGCGTAAGCGACTGCCGCCCGTACTCGCGCGGGCCTATCATAACCGCGCCGCCGAAAAAGTCCGCCGTAAGCTGACAGCCGTAGCAAATCCCCAAAACGGGAACGCCTAAATTAAACACCTCCGCCCCGCACCTTGGCGCGCTCTCGTCGCTCACGGTCGCCGGCCCGCCCGTGAATATTATGCCGACGGGATTGAGCGCCTTAATCTTTTCGATCGGCGCGTTGTACGGCAAAAGCTCGCAATAAACGTTCTGCTCGCGCACCCGCCGCGCTATCAGCTGATTATACTGTCCTCCGAAATCCAAAACCACAAGTGTCTTACGGCCCATTAAATATACCTCGCAAAAAATTTTAAGACCCAAAAAGCAAATTATATGCGACCGAACGCATATAATTCAATAATCGGATTATAGCACAAAACGCCCGAAAAAGCAAGCGATTATACATAATTGCCCGAATTGCTCAAAAACCGCTTGACAAACGCTAAAAATCGTGGTATAATAACCGTATAATACGATGACTCGGAATAGTACGGTTGTTGATTTCCGCACAGAGAGCCGCCAAACGAAACCCACGCACGCTTGCGAAGGTGTTTCGACGGTGAAAGGCGGACGGAAAGCGTAACCCGAACTCCCCGACGAGTAGCGCCCCGAAAGCGAAAAGCGCAAGCGACGCAAGCGGCAAGAGTTAGTAGGCGGCGACGGAAACCGACCGTAAAAGCGGTAGAATATGCGTGCGCGCGCGCAAAAGCCGAAGGCGAAAAACTCCGGATAAGTGCGGCGGCTTAAAGACAACTCTTAAAGCCGGCCTTATAACGAGAGTTTTCGGCAAGAGCTTTGTCGGCGAGCATACAAGTATTCGTTTGAGCGCCCCGAAAAATTCGGGGAATTAGAGTGGTACCGCGGAAAATTATCCGTCTCTAAACAATTTTAGGGGCGGATTTTTTATATATTTTCCGTTCCCGACCGACAAAAAAATAAGTGAGGTATCAAAAAATGAAAAACGCAAACAACTACGCAAAGGGTTACTTTATGCCGCCCGTCCCCTGCTACGATTGGGTAAAGAGGGACGCCGTTACAAAGGCGCCGCAGTGGTGTTCGGTAGACCTGCGCGACGGCAATCAGGCGCTTATAGTGCCGATGAGTTTGGACGAAAAAATCGAATTCTTTAAGATACTCGTCAAAACCGGCTTTAAGGAAATCGAAATCGGCTTCCCCGCCGCGTCCGAGACCGAGTACGCGTTTACGCGCGCGCTTATCGAAAACGGACTTATCCCCGACGACGTTACCGTGCAGGTGCTGACGCAGGCGCGCGGGCATATAATCGACAAGACCTTCGAGGCTTTGCGCGGGGCGAAAAACGCCGTGGTTCATCTTTACAACTCGGTATCCGTCGCCCAGCGCGAGCAGGTTTTTAGAAAGAGCAAGGACGAAATTAAGCGGATCGCGACCGACGGCGCCAAAATGCTGAGGGCGGCGGCGGCGAAAACGCCGGGCAGTTTTATGTTCGAGTACTCGCCCGAGAGCTTTACCGGCACGGAACCGGAGTTTGCCCTGGACGTTTGCAACGGCGTAATCGAGACGCTCGCCCCCGCCGAAAACGAAAAGGTCATTATCAATCTGCCCGCGACCGTCGAGCTGTCAATGCCGCACGTCTACGCCTGTCAGGTCGAATATATGTCCAAGAATTTAATTAGGCGCGAGCGCGTAACACTTTCGCTCCACCCGCACAACGACCGAGGCTGCGCCGTCGCCGACACCGAGCTTGCCCTTTTGGCGGGCGGCGAGCGCGTAGAGGGAACGCTGTTCGGCAACGGCGAGCGCACGGGCAACGCCGACATTCTTACGATCGCTATGAATATGTTTACGCACGGCGTAGACCCAAAGCTTGACCTTTCAAACGTGCCTATGCTCGTCGAGGCGTACGAGCGGCTGACGGCTATGCAGGTCAATCCGCGCGCGCCCTACGCCGGCTCGCTCGTCTTTACGGCGTTTTCGGGCTCGCACCAGGACGCTATCGCAAAGGGCCTCCGCTACCGCGCCGAAAATAACCCGCGCAACTGGTCCGTCCCCTATTTGCCGCTCGACCCCTCCGACCTCGGACGCAGCTACGACGGCGACGTCATACGCATAAACAGCCAGTCCGGCAAGGGCGGAATCGGCTACCTTATGGAAACAAAATTCGGCTACAACCTGCCGCAGAAAATGCGCGAGGAGTTCGGCTACAAGGTCAAGGACGTTTCCGACCGCGCGCGCAAGGAGCTGTCGCCCGCCGACGTTTTAGCCGTGTTCCAAAAAGAGTACGTCGACATAACGTCCCCCGTCGCCTTTTTAGACTACTCCTCGACCAAAAAGGACGGCAAAATACACGTCGAAATCCGCTATAATAAGGACGGCAAAATCCGCGCCGCCAAGGGCGTCGGCAACGGCGTTTTGGACGCCGCCTCGGACGCCTTAACGGCGAGCCTGAGCTTTACCTACGACGACCTTTCCTACTCCGAACACGCCCTCGAAAGCGGCTCTAACGCCCGCGCCGCCGCCTATGTGGGCTTAAAACAAAAGGACGCCCCCGCCGTCTGGGCCGCGGGCGTCGACAGCGACATCATAACCGCCTCTATAAAAGCCTTCGTCGGCGCGATAAACAAAACGCTTAACGCAACAAAATAATTCGCTTATACACGGAAATTTTTCGGGCGGCTATTTAATCGGTTAAGCCTTATATCTAAACCGCCGTTTGCCGCTCAATCAACTTCCGATTATAACGGACTTATTGCATACGCGGTTGACGAATTCGGCGTCGTGGGAAACGACGATTATGATTTTGCCGGAAACGGAGGCGGTTTTTATCGCGTCGGCAACGTGCCGCATACGGGTCAGGTCGAGGCCGCTTGTCGGCTCGTCTAAGACGATGACGGAGCGGTCGCGCATAAAGGCGACGGCGAGGGTGAGCCGCTGTTTTTGACCGCCGGATAGAAGCAGCGGGTGGCGGTCGGCGTATTCGGAAAGTCCGAATTCGGCGAGTATGGCGTCGGCGCGTTCGCGCGTTTTAGGATCGGCTTTAAGCCCGAGTAAAAGCTCGTCGCGCACGGAGGACGAAAACAACTGATTGTCGGCGCCGTTAGCGACGTAATAGACGGCGGCGAGGCGCTTGCGTGGCGGAAGTTTTTTGCCGTTAAAAAGAATTTCGCCCCTATTTTGCCTTTTAAGACCCGCTATGACGCGGCAGAGGCTCGTTTTGCCGCAACCGTTCGTTCCCGTTACCGCCAAAATATCGCCCGGCCGCAGGGATAGCGAAAAGCCGCTTATGAGCTCTTTTTTGCCGTAGGAAACGCTTAGGGCGTTTAGCCGCAAGCCCGCGTTCCCGCCGCCGCCGGAGTCGCCGCGCGGCGGTAAATTTACGGCGCAGGGACGCGGAGTGCGAAGCCCCAAGGCGGCGGATTCGGCGTCCGAAAGATTCGCAAATTCGCGCGGGGTAAAAACGCGCGCGATTTCGCCGCCGTCGATATAGACGAATTTGTCGGCCAAATTCATAAGATAATTTACGCGGTGTTCCGAAACTACGACGGTTTTGCCGTCCGCTTTCAGCGCGCGCATAACGTCCGCGAGCGCGAGCGTCGCCGCCGCGTCCAGGTTGGACGACGGCTCGTCGAACACGTAGATTTTGGGCGCGGGCGCGTAAACGGACGCTATCGCGACCTTTTGTTTTTCGCCGCTCGACAGCTTTTTGAGCTCGGCGAAGCGCAAATTTTCTATGCCGACGGCCCCGAGCGCCGCCGCTACGCGCGCCCTTATATCGGTCGGACTAAAACCGTAATTTTCGCAGGCGAACGCCGTTTCGCCCTCGACGTACTTTGCAAAAAAGCCGTCGCGCGGATCCTGAAAAACGCTGCCGACAAGCCGTCCCGTTTCAAAAATCGGCATATCGCGCACGGATTTTCCGTCGATTGTTACCGTTCCGTCGTAGCGGCCCGCATAAAAATGGTAGGCAAGCCCGTTCGCGAGCCTTGTGAGGGTCGTTTTGCCGCACCCCGAGCGGCCGCACAGCACGACGAACTCGCCGTCGTTTACGGTAAGGTCGATATTTTTAACGCCGCCGCCGCCGTTTTTGTACAGATATGTAACGTTCCTAAACTCTATCACGGCCGCCCCGCCTACGCCCGCCCGAAGTAGAACAGGCAGAACGCGCCCGCCGCGAACAGAGCGAGCCACGCCGCGTCCGCTATGCCGAACCGCTTTTCGTAAAGACTGTGCCGCGCCGTTTTGGACTCCGCCCCGCGCGTAACCGCCGAAACGGAGAGCTGTTCCGCCACGCCGAGGGCGCGTATTAAAAGCGGAATCAGCACGCATATAAACGAGCGCATCGGGTGCAAAAGATATTGCCGCAGGCCGCCCAAGCCCCTGACGCGCATATTTTCGCGCACGGCGCGCGTTTCGGCGCCCACAGTGGGAAAGTACCTAAACAGCGTAACCACCGCCACGCCCGTACTTTTTGGGAAGCGCAGCCCGTTTAGCCCCGAGGCGATTTCGGACGGCGGCGTAAGCGCGAAAACGTAGCAGGCAAAAAACGACGGCATAGCGTTTGCGGCTATGACGAATATGTAGCGCGACACTATCCGGTCGCCCCAGCCGAACGCGTTATACATAAAAACTATGCCGACGAACAGCCCGTAAAAGCATCCGTTATAGCCGGCCGCCTTAAAATAGCCCTGCGCGAGCGCGAAAATTAACACGGCGGCAAACGCAAGAGGGGTAAAATACTTGTGGGACGAAACCGCCGTTAAAACGACGGTTAGGACGATGAGGAACAGTTTGACGTGTACGTGAATATGCAGTCCGTATCTTTTCATTAAAATTTAGTCCGCATAGCCCGCTTTTTTGAAGTATTTATTCAGTATGACGTAGCCGACGATTACGCCCAAAACGGCCGCGCACACCGTGAACGCGGCGATTCCGGTTAAAATGCCGCCGTTCGTATAGAAATTTTTGAACGTGTTCAAATATTCGGCCGACATTCCGCTTGCGGTCGAGGTCGCGTAGAACTTGTCCCAAAAGAGCCACAGCGGCAAAAACGAGGTGGACAGCATAGTAAAGCTGAAAATTCCGAAAGCTATACAGTTTTTCCACGGCGTTTTGTAGGAATTCGGCTTAAACATAATAACCTCGCACACGACGGCGCACACGGCTATAAAAAGACCGACGTACCAGTAGCCCATCACCGTATTTGCCAGCGCGTACGCAACCATAAAAAACGCGATAGTACCCGTTTTGTTGACTCGGTGCGCCATCAAAACGTAGAGCGGCGCGATAAGAAAGCATATAAGACCCATCGCGAACACGAGGTTTAGAATATGATTAAACATAGTGGCCGTATTTAGTCCGAACGCGATGACGATCATAAGGACGGTTAAAACCGTAAGCGTGATTATGTCCTTTACCGTTAGCTTGCGCGAACTTGTCGTCGTTTCTTGCATATTTGAATTACTCCTTAAAAAATTTTTTATATTTCCGTTTAGTACCGCTTATTCGGCGGCCTTCAACGACGAAACCATATCGAGCTTTTTGATTCCGCTCCAAAACGGCAGATTGACGGCGATCGCCGTAACGAATATCGTAATAGCCGAAAATATGAGGTCGCCGGGGTGCAAAACGACGCGCATATCGAACGACTCGCCCATCGTGGACGTCATAGCCGTTACGATTAAAAGCCCGGGATATATGCCCAAAATAAAGCCGACGGCGGTTAAAATCAGATTTTGAACCGATATTAAGCCGAGGAGCTTGCCGCTCTTAAAGCCCAAAACCTTTAACGTTGCAAGCTCGCGGTGCATTTCGGTAAACGCCAGCACGCCCAAATTATAGAGGACGCACGCCGCCAGCACTACGGCGCCGAAAATGAGAACCGCGATAAGGAGCGTTACGGTTTTTGTAAGCTCGTCCCAGCCGGCTGTAAGGTCGCTCGAATAAAGAACGGCGTTCACGCCCTCGCCCTCGGCGGCGGTATAATGCTCTGCCGTAACGATAGCGCCGGGGCGGAATTTTTGACCGAAGCCTTTGTAAACGTCCTCGCTCATAGCTATGCCCTGCACGGACGGCGAGCGGAATACCGCCGCGACGGTACACTCGTACCACGGCCCGCCCTCGACCAAATGCCAGCTTATTATATCCCCTACCCTTACCCCCACGGCCTTAGCCGTCTTTTGTGAAATCGAAACGCCGTCCGGGGGCAGCGTAACCGGCTTGCGGTTTTTGTCGGTGAATCGGATAAGCGTGTTGGCGGAATCCGTTACCGTAATAACGGCGGTGCTTTTGCCCCCTTTCCCCTTAATTTCGACCGCGCCCTCGAACAGCTTTTCGCCGTCCGTCCGTTCGACGATGCTTTGAATTTGCTCGGGCGTAGCGTCGTCTTTTAAGTTTATGCGGCTTTCGAACCGATAGATTTCGCCGTACTGCCATTCGCGCGTGTCCGTCATAGCGGCGTTCATATTGAACGAGCAAACGAGGAGCGCGGTGCACCCCAGCGCCCCCGCGACCGCCATAACCGAGCGAACCTTGTTGCGCGAAATGTCGCGAAGATTCCACTGCACGTTAAAGCCGAGTCTGTTCCACAGCTTGCCGCCCCTCGCGGCGGTTTTGTGGATTTTTGGGGCTTTGGGGCGCACCGCCTCGGACGGCTTTAAGACGAGGACGCTTTTTGCCGCGATGAACGACGCGAGCGTGCAAAGGGCGGTCGTGAGCGCGATGACGAGTGCGAACGTAAAATCGTAGCCGGGACGCCAAACGGGCAGCGTGTACGCCGCCGAAAGCGACGAATAGAACAGCGGCGACAGAAGCGGCGGCCCCAAAACAAGCCCCAAGAGACTGCCCGCAAGCGTTACGAAAAAGCCGTAGCACATATAGTGCAGAGCGATTTTGCCGCCGCCGAACCCCAGCGACTTTAACGCGCCGATTTGCGTGCGCTGATTAGAGACGAGGCGCGTCATAGTCGTAAGCATAATGAGCGTCGCCACAAGCAGAAACGCGATCGGAAAAATAAAGCCCATCGACTTGTGCTGTCCGATTTCGGACGCGAACATATTCACGCTCGGGTGGTTCTTTTGCGTTATAAATACGCAGTGTTTGCCGTCGAGGGCGGCGGAAACGGAGTCTTCGAGCGGATCGGCGTTCTTAAACGACGTTTTTAGAACGGTCTGCGTATAGAGCGGCGCGCCGCCGGGCTTTAATTCGTCCGGCAAAAAGGCGGCGGATACGTAGGCGAAGCCCTTGTTATAAAAGTCCGCCAACATAGATTCGGTCGCCATATACACGTATTCGGGCGAATAAATAAGCCCTTTGACCGACTTTTTAATGTCGATAACCGCGTCGTAGGGCTTGGGCAAAACGTAGCGGAAGGCGATTTCGTCCCCTAGCTTAATGCCGCGGGCAAGCGCGAAACGCTCGTCTAGCCACACGCCGTCGACCGCCGTATTAAAGTCCGCGCCCGACCGCGTAAGCGGCGCGGAAACGGCGGCCGATTCGGCAAAATACAGCTCGATTTCGGGGTTGTTTTCAAGCTCCGCCGTAGCGGACAGCATAACGCGCCGTTCCGCCTCCGTTACGCCGTCGATATTCCTTAATTTGCCGAACGTCGCGTCGTCGAAGCCGTCGGCGGAATAAACCCACGCGTCCGCCAAATTAGTCGCCTTATAAAAGTCGTCGGCGCCGTTTTGCATACCCAAACACTCGGAGTTTATGCCGGCGTAGATGAACACGGACGCGAACGCCATCAAAAAAACGGATATGAACTGCGCCAGGTTGCGGCGTATGTCGCGCAAGGCTTTTTTTGCAAGCATTACCAATTCACCTCCGAAACAAGCTTGGGCGAGTCGTTTTTGATAACGTCGCGGATAGCGCCGTTTTTAATGCGTATCACCTTGTCGGCGGCGTCGGCAAGAACCGAATTGTGCGTTACTATAACGACGGTTCGGCCCGAGCGCGCCATATCCTGTAACAGCGACAAAATTTTTACGCCCGTTCCCGAATCGAGCGCGCCCGTAGGCTCGTCGCAAAGAAGCAGCTTGGAATTTTTGGCGAGCGCGCGGGCGATCGAAACTCGTTGCTGCTCGCCGCCGGACAGCTGCGAGGGGAACTTGTTCTTGTGTTCGCTAAGTCCCACGTCCGCAAGCGCCGAATCCGCCGGGACGTAATCGGGCGCGACGCTCTTTATAAGCGCGACGTTTTCAAAAACCGTGAGCGTGGGTATAAGGTTGTAGAACTGAAAAATAAACCCGACGTTTGCGGCTCTGTACTCCGTAAGCTCCCTGTCGCCGTACTTTTCGATATGCTTGCCGTCAAAAATTATCTCGCCGCCGCTCGCCGTGTCCATTCCCCCGAGCAAATTCAAAAGCGTACTCTTACCCGCCCCGCTCGGGCCGAGTATCACCGCGAATTCGCCCGCGTTAATTTCGAACGACGCGTTGTCGAGGGCAACCGTCCTTGATTCGCCGCTCCCGTAGATCTTAGATACGTTGTTAAACCGCGCGATAGCTTCCATTTATATTACCTCACAATACATAATACTACACATTATATAGTATAACTATTTCCTTGTCAAGCGATTATCAAGGTTTTTTGCAAATTTTCGACCGCCCCGCCGCAAAGCGACCGTTCCGATCCTTAAAAACACCTTAGTTACTCAACGGTAACTCCATTATACGCCCTTTTCGGCGCCGTGTCAAGCAAAAGTTAGCCATATCTAACAAAAAAATAGGAATATTTTGCCGTACGGCGGAAAACGCGAAAGAAATTTTAATAAAAACGCTTGCATAATTATTCATTATGGTGTATAATTATAAATATCGACGCGGAGAGGAGTGAAATTTTATGGTTAAAGTAGGCATTATCGGGGCTAACGGGTATACGGGCTTCGAGCTGTTGAGACTTTTGGCGGGCCACGCCGGGGTTAAGGTAGCGTACGCGGCGAGCCGTTCGGAGGCGGATAAGGACGTTTGCGGGCTTTACCCCGCGCTGGCGCCGCATTACGGATCGCTTAAATTTTCGGCGCCGTCGGTCGCGGCGGCCGTCGAAAGCAAGTGCGGTCTGGTGTTCACCGCCCTGCCGCACGGGGCGGGCGCGGCTATGTGCAAGGAGCTTGTTTCGGCGGGCATTAGGGTAGTGGATTTGTCGGCGGATTTTCGCTATAACGACATAGGACTGTACGAAAAAACTTACAATGTTGTCCACCCCGCCCGCGAGCTTAACGCCGAGGCGGTTTACGGACTGTGCGAAATCAACAGGGCGAAAATCAAAAGCGCGCGGCTTGTCGCGAATCCCGGCTGCTATACCACCGCCTCGATACTGCCGCTTTTGCCGCTTATAAAAGAGGGGCTTGTCGGGCGCGGCGGCATTATAATCGACGCCAAATCGGGCGTGACGGGCGCGGGGCGGCGGAGCGAAATTCCGTATAGCTTTTGCGAGACGGACGGAAATTTTAAGGCGTATTCGGTAACGGTTCACCGCCATACGAGCGAAATCGAGGAGCAACTCGGGGTAACGCTGTCGTTCACTCCTCACCTTCTGCCCGTCAAGCGCGGAATTTTGGCGACAATCTACGCGGACTGCTCCGCCGACGGGGACGCGGTCGCGGCGGCGTACAAAAAGTATTACGGCGGCGAACGGTTCGTAAGCGTCGCGGGCGACTCTCTGCCCGAATTAAAGGACGTCAATTACGGCAACGTCTGCCGCATAGGCTACAAATTAGATAAGCGGCTGAACCGCATAATAATCGTTTCGTGCCTCGACAACCTTATTAAGGGCGCGTCGGGTCAGGCGGTGCAAAATATGAACGTTATGTTGGGGTTTGACGAGGGCGAGGGGCTGCCCGTGTGCGCCGCCCACCTGTAATTTTGAGGGCGGTAATTAGGGAACATAAGGCAAGTATCAAATTACACTTTCAAGGAGTTAGCTAAAAAATGAATTTTTCGCGAGAGGAAATTATTAAAAGGGCCGACATTATAGTCGAGGCGTTGCCGTACATAAGCCGTTACAGCGGTAAGACGGTGGTTATAAAGTACGGCGGCAACGCTATGAATAACCCCGACGTTTTGCGGACTATTTTGCAGGATGTTGCGACGCTTAAAATCGTGGGCGTGAATCCGGTTCTCGTTCACGGCGGCGGGCCGGAGATTAACGCTATGCTGCAAAGGCTCGGCATAAAGTCCGAATTTATTAACGGTATGCGCGTAACCGACAAGGACGCCATGGACGTTGTGCAGATGGTTCTTTGCGGCAAAATCAACAAGCGCATTACGGCGGCGCTCAACACCATGGGCGTTAAGGCGGCGGGGCTGTCGGGCGGCGACGGCGGTCTTATCGAGGTCGAAAAACTCCCCGTAAAGGACGGCGTCGATTACGGCTACGTGGGCAAAATCGTCAAAATAAACACGCGCGTTTTGGAGTCGCTTTTGTCGGAATTTATTCCCGTCATAGCGACCGTGGGCGTCGATAAGGACGGCGCCGTCTATAACGTGAACGCGGACGTCGCGGCGGGCGCTATCGGCGGCGCGTTGGAGGCGGAACGGCTTATGTTCCTGACGGACGTGGACGGAATCCGCGCCGACGAAAAAGATCCGGCAAGTCTTATTCCGCAAATATCCGTCGGCGAAATTCAAAAAATGATTAAATCGGGCGCCGTAACGGGCGGTATGCTGCCCAAAGTGGCAAGCTGTATCGACGCCTTGAACGAGGGAATAAAAAACGTGCTTATAATAAACGGCGCTATCCCCCATTCGATATTGTTGGAGCTTTTTACCGATTCGGGCATCGGCACTTTGGTAACCAAATAAAGCCGACTTCGTCAAAGCGGCATAAAACGATACAACCGAACATAAGGATACGATTATGGATTTTAACAAAATAAAGGAACTCGACGCGAAGAATTATTTGACGGTGTTCAACCGGCTTAACGTTTGCTTTGTGCGCGGCGAGGGCAACAAGCTGTACGACTCGACTGGCAAGGAGTACGTCGACTTTATGGGCGGCGTCGCCGTAAATTGTCTTGGGTACAATCACCCGGGGCTTGTGGCGGCTATAAGCGGACAGGCCGCGAGGCTGATACACATATCGAACATTTTTTATAACGAGCCGCAAGCCGTTCTTTGCGAAAAGCTTGTCGAAAATACCATATTCGACCGCGTTATGCTGGTCAACAGCGGCGCGGAGGCGAACGAGGCGGCTATTAAGCTTGCGCGAAAATACTTTTTTAACAAGGGCGAAAAGCGTTCGACTATCCTTTGCGCCGAAAATTCGTTCCACGGCCGCACGCTCGCCACGGTTACCGCCACGGGTCAAAGCAAGTATTCCGCGCCCTATGCCCCGCTCCCCGGCGGCTTTAAGCACGCGCCGTACAACGATTTCGAGGCGTTAAAGGCCGCTATGACGGACGACGTGGGCGCGCTTATGCTCGAATGCATTCAGGGCGAAAGCGGCGTCGTTCCCGCCGTCTACGACTATCTTGTGAACGCCTACGCGCTGTGTAAATCGCGCGGCGCGCTTATGATACTCGACGAGGTGCAGACGGGTACGGGGCGCACCGGCAAAATGTTCTGCTTTGAGCATTTCGGCATACAGCCCGATATAGTTACGCTGGCGAAGGGACTCGGGGCGGGCTTCCCCATCGGCGCGGTGCTTGCCCGGGGCGAGGCGGCCGCCGCGTTTAAGCCCGGCGACCACGGCTCGACCTTCGGCGGCAATCCCCTCGCGTGCGCCGCCGCGAACGTCGTTATGGACGAATTGTTGAATACCGATTTGCTGACGCGGATCGAGCGCAACGGCCGCTATTTGAACGCGCGGCTCTCTAAGCTCAAAAAGCACAACTTTGTCGCGGACGTTCGCGGTACGGGACTCTTGCAGGCGTTGGCGCTGTCGGATAAGCTCAAAAACGCCGAGGTCGCCGGCAAAATGCTCCACCGCGGCTTTGTGATAAACGCGTGCGGCAACAACACCCTGCGGTTCGCGCCCCCCTACACTATCACCAAGGACGAAATCGACGCCCTCGCCGACTCGCTCGCCGACTTATTCGCCAATACGAATATATAAGACACTTTTATTAATCCGTCGCCCGCCGCCCCAAACAGCTCGCAACCGCCCCGCTTATTTGTTGATTCCAAGACGCTTAAAACGCTTGTATAATATTGTCGGTCGTGTTATAATGATTGGGTGAAACCGCTTTCGACGTCCCTATTCGCCGCTAAAAATTAAATATCATAGGAGAACAAAACAACAATGGAACTTGCCTCGTACAAAAAAAAGGGAAGGCTCAACAACAAGCATCTTTTGACGCTGCGCGACTATTCCGTAGGCGAAATCTACGAAATACTTTCGTGCGCCCTGCGATTAAAATTCCTGCAAAAAAAGGGTAAAAAGCACGAATACCTGAAGGGCAAGACGCTTGCTATGATTTTTGAAAAATCGAGCACGCGCACAAGGGTCAGCTTCGAGCAAGGCATCCGTCAATTGGGCGGCTCGCCGATGTTTCTTTCGAGCGCGGACATTCAGCTGGGGCGCAACGAAACGGTTCACGACACCGTTCAGGTTTTGAACCGCTACGACATAGACGGAATTATGATGCGCACGTTCGAGCAAAGCAAGCTCGACGAGCTTGCCCGCTACGGCAATATGCCGGTAATCAACGGACTGTCGGACGACTTTCACCCCTGCCAGGTTTTGGCGGATCTTATGACGGTCTACGAGGCTTACGGCAGGTTCGGCGGCGTTAAGCTAAGCTACTTCGGCGACGGCGGCAACGTGGCGAATTCGCTTATGATAGGCGGCGCCAAGGTCGGACTCGACGTTTGCGTCTGCGGCCCCGCCGAGTACGCCCCCAAGCCCGAAATCGTCGCCGAGGCGCGCAAATTCGGCAAGGTAACCGTAACGGACGACCTTGACGAGGCCGCCCGCGACTGCGACGTGCTTTACAGCGACGTGTTCTTTTCGATGGGGCAAAAGCCCGACCAAAAAAAGGAAAAGGCGCTTATGCCCTATCAGGTGAACGCCGGATTGATGGCTAAAACGAACCCCGATTCCGTGTTTATGCACTGTCTGCCCGCCCACCGCGGCGAGGAGGTTACGACGGAGGTTATCGACGGCCCGCGCTCGATCGTATTCGAGGAGGCCGAAAACCGCCTGCACGTTCAAAAGGCCGTTATGTATTTGTTGATGAAATGAAAGATTATGTTATAAGGCGCGCGGCCGCCGCCGACGTTCCCGAAATCTGCGCCGTAACAAAACGCGCGTTCGCCGTCTACGCCGACGCCCTCGACGCTCCCGCCGACGTTTCCGCGCTTCACGAAACCGCCGACGAGGTAAATAAGGATATTGCCAAAAATAACGTGTTCGTCGCCGTAAGCGGCGGCGCCATTTTGGGTTCAATTCGCTGGTGCGCCCTGTCGGACTCGCTCGCCTACATATACCGCTTCGGCGTGGATCCGTCCGTTACGAAAGCCGGAATCGGCTCCGACCTTCTTAAAGCCGCCGTCGACGACTGCCAAGCAAAGGGCTTTAAGGCCGTCGCCCTCCACACAAATTCCAAGTATTACAGCCTTGCCCGCTACTACTACGGCAAGCAATTCTACGTCCACTCCGTAACCACCGACCGCGGCTACCTGCGCGCCCTCTTTATAAAAGAACTGACAAGCGACCCTTACGACGTTTCACCCGCTTACAAAAAGTGAGTTTATGACCGCTCGCGCGGCGGGCGCCCGACCGCCGCGGTGTTACCGCCGCGCAATACTCTGTTCTCCCGCTACTTTTTTAGCAGCATATTCTTAATGTCTTGCACCGAGGTGCGGGTTTTGTTGCTGGTGTTGAGGGCTTGGGCGACCTTGTCGCGGGCGTGCATAACGGTGGTGTGGTCGCGGCCGCCGAAAATGTTGCCTATGGCGGCAAGGGGCAGGGCGAGAAGCTCGGTTATTATGTAGATGCAAATTTGGCGGGGCTCCACTATTTCGCGGCTCTTCTTTTTGCCGACAAGCTCGTCCTTAGAAACGCCGAAGTACTTGCAGGTGCATTCGATGACGGCGTCCGCCGAAACGGCTTCCTCGGTGCGGTCGGCGTAGTCCTTTAACGCCTCGCGGACGGTTTCGATTTTCGGCTCGGTTTCGTAGAGGCGCGAAAGAAAAATGACCTTGTTTAGGAGTCCCTCCATATCGCGTATGTTGTTGCTCATATGCTCGGCCATAAACGCGAGCGTTTCGCCGGAGATATTGTAGCGCTCAATCTGCGCCTTTTTTTGCAAAATCGCTATGCGCGTCTCTAAATCGGGCGGCTGAACGTCGACTATAAGCCCCCACTCGAAGCGCGAGCGCAGGCGTTCCTCCAAATCTGGAATCTCCTTTGGCGGCCGGTCGGACGAAAGCACAAGCTGCTTGTTCTCGTCGTGCAGCTCGTTGAAGGTGTGGAACATTTCCTCCTGCGTGCCGGACTTGCCCGCGATAAACTGAATGTCGTCTATCATAAGCACGTCGGCGTTGCGGTACTTTTCGCGGAAGCCGCTGCTCTTGCCCTTTGTGGTTCTGATGGACTCGATAAACTCGTTGACGAATTTTTCGCTCGAAACGTACAAAACGCGCATAGACGGATTAGAAACGCGGACGGAATTGCCTATCGCGTGCATTATGTGCGTTTTGCCCAACCCCGCTCCGCCGTAGATGAACAGCGGATTGTGGCGCGCGCCCGGCTCGTCGGCGACGGCGCGCGCCGCCGCGTGCATAAAGCGGTTCGAGTTGCCCACGACAAAATTCTCGAAGTTATACTTGGGGTTTATGGGCGTAACCTCGATTTTGGGCGGCGGCTCGGGGCGCGGATCCGGGTCGGGCGCGTCCTCGGAATACTGCCCCGCCTCGGACGGTTCGGTAAGCACGATGTCGGTAAGGAGCGGATTTACGGCTTTGAGCGCGCGCAAAATCTCGCCGCGGAACTTTTCGTTGACGAAGTTTTTGGCGCTTTCGCAGCTTGCCATAAGCACGAGGCGCACGTCGATTATCGCGACCGGTTCGAGCGTCTTTATCCACACGTCAAAATTGACGGCGCTCGTCTTAGTTTCAAGGTCGGTAAGCATTTTTGCCCAAAGCTCTTTCGCCGCGTTCATTCGCCGTCCCCCTACTTTCGTTCCTGCACGTTAAAAAAGTAGTATTTAAGCACGCGCAAAAACATTTCCTCCGTCGTTTCGCGCGGGAGATTCTTGCGCAAAATATCAAAAATCGACGACAAAAACGCCTTGGCGATAAGCTCCGCCATAACGCCGTCCACCGCCGAGGGCTCGGGATAGAGTTTGTTCAAAAACAGCTCCAAAACCAGCTTTGCCACTATCTCGTTAAAATCGTCGTAGCGCGTTGTGGCGCACTTGTCGACCAAAATAAGAACCTCCTTGCCGTACTCGTCGAATATCTGCAAAAGCTGCGACGCGAGCACCGCCATAAGCTCCTCGATCGAAAAATTGTTTTCCTCGTCCATAGTGGACAGCTTGCGGATTATCTTGGGA
This sequence comes from Clostridiales bacterium, assembly GCA_031276725.1. Classification (GTDB taxonomy): domain Bacteria; phylum Bacillota; class Clostridia; order Christensenellales; family Pumilibacteraceae; genus RACS-047. The sequence continues at coordinate 33,058 of JAISMM010000063.1, forward strand.
AGCTCCGTATACGCCGGCTTGACGATGGCGTCGAGTAACCCCGCCTTGCCGTCGAAATAGCGGTAAAGATTCCCCACGGGAACCCCCGCCGCCGTCGCTATCGCCGCAATATTGCCGCCCCTAAAACCGTTTTTAAGATATTCGGCGCGTCCCGCGTCTAAAATTCTGTCGTTGACAAGTTTTTTCTTGTACTGCATAAGTATCCTCCGTTAAATACCGATTTTCCGACGGCCGCCAAAATAACTCCGAACGCCGCCGCATACGTTCATTATAACACTAAAAACGCGCAATGTCAAACTCTATTCGCCGAATTCGCCCGATTCGTCCGTCCGAACCGTCAGCTTATAGACTTCGGACTTAGGGACGCCGAGCTCCTTGGCGAGGATTTTAACGGCGTCCATTTTGCTAAGGCCGGCGGCGGTAAGCTCAAAAAGGCGCGCGGCTATGTCCGTTCGGGCGGCGGCGTCTTTGTCGGCTTTGGCCCCCTCGACGACGATTACGATTTCGCCTTTTTCGACGGCGGCGAAGGGTTCGCCCAAGATGCCGCGGTGAACGCTCTCGAACTTCTTAGAAATTTCGCGAACGACGCTGACCCGGCGCGCGCCTAAGACGCGGCGCATAACGGCGAGGTAGTCCGCTAAATCGTGCGGCGGCGCGTAGAAAACGAGGGTACAGGGCAAGTCCTTATATTCGCACAAAAGCCGCTCGCGCTCGCCGTCCTTTTGCGGCAAAAAGCCGAGCATACAGAATATGCGCGTGTCGAGTCCCGACAGCACGAGCGCGCTTATAAGGGCGCAGGGGCCGCCCACGACCGAATATTCGAGTCCCTCGGCGAGGAGCCGCCCGACAAGCAAGTAGCCGGGGTCGGATATAAGCGGCATACCCGCGTCCGATATCACGGCGACCGTCTTGCCGCCGCGCAATAGCTCCGCGATTTCGTCGCAGCGCTTTTTTTCGTTAAATCTTTCATACGAGCGCACCGGGCGCTTAATCCCGTAGCGGTTCAAAAGCACCGCCGAGCGGCGCGTGTCCTCGGCGTAAATAACGTCGGCGCTTTTAAGAATTTCGACGGCGCGGAACGTCATTTCATCCAAATTTCCGATGGGAGTACCCACAAAATACAGCATAGCTCCCCCGCTAGCTCCTGCGCTTTTGCAGCTTGAATCTTAAAACCGTAAGCCCGAAAAAGATAACGGCGGCGGCGGTCAAAATCACAAGGCACAGCCACGGCGGCACCCTGTAATTCCCCCACATAACAAAATTGCCCATAAACTCGCCGACCGCGTCCTCCGTCCCCGGGGGCGCGCCGCCAAAAAGCTCCGCCGATATTCCGGGCAGCATAACCGACCTAAAAAAGGCGGCGGCGTAGGTGAACGGCACGCACTTCATAACGACTTGAACCGGCTTTGCCATTTGACCTATCGGCATATACGCGCCTATCAAAAAGCCCGCTAAAATTCCCACGAGCATAGATATAACGCTGACCGCCGCAACCTTTTTGACAAACGTAAAGCCGCAAACGGTAACGGCGGCGACCGCCAAAACCGTGATTATAATGCCGGGAATAAGTTGAAGAACGACGAGCGCACCGAGCGCGGTTTTGCCGATAATAAGCACTATAAGGTAGCCCAGTATAAGCGTCGCGAACGAGATTATTAGCCCCGATATTACCGCCGCGGCAATGTATGCGAGCATCCGCTTATACGCGGGCGCGGGCGATATAACAAAGTCGCGCGTTTTTTTGAACTCCTCGTCCTCGACCATAACGGTGGCTGCCGCGAGCGTGGAATTCATAGCGTTGACCACTATGAGCGAGCTTACGAGCCACGCCGCCGCGTATGCGCGCGCGCCGTCCGCCGCCGCTTGCGACATCTGTTCTATCGACAGCACCATAACGTCCATAAGGAAAAGCGAATACAGCCCGACTATGACGAACATCGAAATAAGCGAACACCAAAACGACGCCTTGTTGCGGAAGTAGCCTAAAATATTCCTCTTTATTTGCCAAAGCATTCTAACCGTCCTCCCCGTTATCGCGCAAAGCGCCGCCCGTGAGCGATATAAAAACGTCGTCCATATTGCCGTTCACGATTTCAAAAAATTCGACGTCCTTTTTGAATTTTTTCGCCCTTTCGAGCGCCTCGAAGCAGTCCGAAACGCCGAACTCGTACACGCCGTTTTTTTCGCGGCCGCCCGATCCGAAGATTCCGGGGTCAACGCCGTCCTTGGGCTTAATTTTCAGCTTCGCGCCCGAATACTTGTCGATAAGATTTTCGGGCGTGTCGGCGGCTATGATTTTGCCCTTGTCGATTATCACGGCAAAATCGGCCTTGGCGGCCTCCTCCATATAGTGCGTCGTCAAAAATACCGTAACGTCCCCCGATTCTTGAAACCGCCTTATGTTCTCCCATACGGCAAGGCGCGTCTGCGGGTCGAGTCCCGTGGTCGGCTCGTCCAAAAACAGAATTTTAGGCGAATTTATTAAGGCGCGCGCTATGTCCGCCCGACGCTTTTGCCCGCCCGACAGCTTGCAAAAGCGCTTGTTCTCGATTTCCGCAAGCGAAAAATTTTCGCGCAACGCCCCGTATCGGGCGTTAAACAGCGCGGAATCTATGCCGTAAAGCGCGGCGCGGGCGCGGATATTCTCCTTTACCGTCAAAAAACCGTCCAAAACGCTCTCCTGAAACACCGCGCCGATTTGCGAACGGATTTTATCGCGCTCGACGGCGCAATCGAAGCCCAGCACCTTAACGCCGCCGCCCTCGTAGCTCAAAAACGTGGTAAGGCAGTTGACCGTCGTCGACTTGCCCGCCCCGTTCGGCCCCAAAAACGCGAACAACGCGCCCCTCTTAACGCTAAAACTAACGCCGTCCACCGCCGTAAACGTTCCGTATTTCTTTGTAAGCCCGTTAACCTCTATCGCGTTTGCATGGTCATTGACCTCTATCGCGTTTACGGTGCTATTAACTTTTGTCGCGCTCCCATTCATTATACGTTTCATTATACCACAATTACCTCATAAGCGCAAGAGATTTAGAGCACAAGCGGTTTTTTGGACATTTGCCCCTTACGCGTTTTTTTAGGCGGCGCGTTTCCAAAACTCCCGTCCGTGGGTTCATCCGAACTTTCTCGCCGCATCCCCAAAATTCCCCTCTGTGGAGGGGTGGCGCGTTAGCGCCGGGGTGGTTGATTGTTTTTGCAGGTCGCCTTTTAAGCGCGTAGATTGTCCGCCGCACTGCCGCCCGATATGCCGCCTACAAAGCCCCTTACCACCCCGCCGCCATACGGCGGCACCCCTCCCCGGAGGGGAATTCTAACAGCCACCGAGTGCGATATTAATAACCTTTACCGTTTGACAATCCCACACAATAGCTTTGTCGGTCGCTATCGCCGCATCCCCAAAATTCCCCTCCGGGGAGGGGTGGCGGCGAATGCCGACGGGGTGGTTAAATTACTTGACATCAACCGCTTAAAAAGCGGCTGATACTAAAAAACTCCCGGCGGTTAAACCGCGGGGAGTCTTTGTTGTATCGTGTAAATTAATTCGGAATAGCCGCGCGAGAATAGGGTAAATTAACTCGGCACAGCCGCATAAGAAAACGTCAAAACAAATTTAGTTTGTTTTAAGGCGCGGCGGGGTTGCCGCCGACATCACAGCCGGGACGCGTTTCTTTTAGGCGCGGGCGGCTTTGGCGTTAGCGTGAATTACTTTTTGGCGATGGGTTTTTTGGCGGCGGACGCCTTGGTGGCGGCCGTCTTTTTTGCGGCGGGCTTTTTGACGGGCGCGGGATCGGGGCTTTCGTCGACGGGGGCTTTTTTGACCTCCGGCTTGGGTGCGGCGGGAGCCTCGAATTTATAGACGGGGGCTTCCTGCGCCTTTGCCGCTATAACGTCCGCGAGCGCGGGCTTTGTGCCGACGGATACTCCGGCGGGGTTGATACCGAGCTTGATCTTGTCGCCCGCGTTAAGGTTTACGGGGTCGGAAACCATAGCGGACAGGTAGTCGGCGATTCCGTCTACTGCGACGTAAACGAGCGTTTTTTCGCCTAAGACGTCGGCGTCGAGAACGCGCCCGACAACGACGGTCTTGCCGTACTTTTGAATATCCGCCTTGTTAATCGAGAATGCATCGGGGTCTAACGTGATGACGGCGGAACCGGGGGCGTTTAAGCCCTCGCCGACGGGCAGTACGAGCTTGGTCTTACCGAACACGACGGTCGCGACGTTCTCCTTGACCGTAACGGTCGCGGACGCCTCGTTGCGCGTAACGGTTTTGGACGCGAGCAGCTTGTTGTTGGTGTCGACGTCGCGCAGTTGAATCGCGCTAACCTTGCAGTAAAGCTTGATTTTATCGCCGGCGACGACCTTGGAGTCTACCGCGTGCTTTGCCACAATATAGCCCTTTTTGCCCGGAACCGCGACGTAGGACGCCGTATAACGGGGGTATTTTTCGATAAAGTCTATTACGCCGTCGATCTCAAAAATATCCTTGTCGGGAGCGGCCGCGCTCTTATCGCCGTCGTCGTCGGGCGCGAATACGGACGCCTCGTAAGCGTCCTTATCCATAAGCGCGGCGGGGGCGATTTCTAAAATGACGTCGGAATTGATTTGACCGTAGCCGACAAGACGCTTTGCGGCGTCCTCCGGCAGGTCGATTTTTACGCTGCCGAAACGCACCGTAAGCTTGTCGGGCTCCGCCAAAAACTTGGCGGGAATTCTGTTCGCGCGCGGGACTCCGGTAATCGAAAGCTCCGTCGCGGGGTCGAAAAAGTGAACGTGGTTGGCGTCGAACGCCAGCTTTACCGCCTCGCCCGCGTTGACGGTGCTACGGGCGTCGATACGGGCTACGGTGTAGTCCTCCTTGCCGTCGACCTTCATATACAGAATAGTTTCGTTACCAAGCTTTTCGATAACGTCGATTTCCGCCTTGACGACCGTCTGCGGCGAGCCGGCTATAAAAACCTCCTCGTCGTGAATGTCCTCGGGGCGCACGCCCATAATGATTTCCTTGCCGAAGAACGACTCGTCCATAAGACGGCGCGCGCGCGTTTCGGGAATCTCGATTTTGTTCGTGCCGAATTTGGAATACACCTTGCCGCCGCTTTTTTCGAGCGTCGCGGTAAAGAAATTCATTTGCGGGCTGCCCAAGAACGAGGCGACGAACAGATTTTCGGGATAGTCGTACAAGCACTGCGGCGTGTCGACCTGCTGAATAAAGCCGTCCTTCATAACGACGATGCGCGTGCCCATCGTCATAGCCTCGGTTTGGTCGTGCGTTACGTAGATGAACGTCGTCGCGAGTCTGTTATGCAGCTTGGTGATTTCGGTCCTCATTTGAACGCGCAACTTGGCGTCGAGGTTCGAGAGCGGCTCGTCGAGCAAAAACACCTTCGGTTCGCGCACGATGGCGCGCCCTAATGCGACGCGCTGACGCTGACCGCCCGAAAGCGCCTTGGGCTTGCGCGAAAGAAGCGGCGTAATGCCCAAAATCGCGGCGGCCTCCTGAACGCGGCTGTCGATTTCCGCGTGCGGCATTTTGCGCAGCCTTAGTCCGAACGCCATATTGTCGTAAACCGTCATATGCGGATACAGCGCGTAGTTTTGAAAAACCATCGCTATGTCGCGGTCTTTGGGTTCGACGTCGTTGACGAGCTTGTCGTCGATGTAAAGCTCGCCGGCGGAAATCTCCTCTAACCCCGCGACCATACGCAACGTCGTGGACTTGCCGCACCCCGACGGTCCGACAAAAACGACGAACTCTTTGTCGTCGATTTCGAGGTTGAAGTCGCTGACCGCCTTAACCCCGCCCTGATAAATCTTGTAGATGTGTCTAAGTGATAAACTTGCCACAGTCTCACCCTCCCTTCTGGAATTTGATATACTTAGTATACTACGGAACGCCCGCTAATATCAACCGCATAATGACTAAAAATTGTCCGCTTTTGTATACAATTTATATAAAGCCGTAAGGGGGGGTCGGAAGTGCGCTAAAAAACCGCATTACTTTTTTATCAGCTTTGAGAGCATTGTTATTAGCCTGAACGTTACGGCGTCGTTGAAGCGGCGGATGTTGAGACCGGTGGCGTTTTCGATTTTGTCGAGGCGGTAGATGAGGGTGTTGCGGTGCATATACATATTGCGGCTGGTTTCGGAAATATTGAGGGAGTTTTTCATAAAGGCGTCGGCGGTGTTCATAAGCTCGTCGTCGCGCAAGAGTTCGAGGCTGCCGTTATCGAAGAGGGTGTCGAAGTAGCGCGAAAGACTCTCCTTTGGAATATCGGAGAACATTTTGGCGGCGACGTATTCCTTGTAGGAATAGACGGCGGCGGCGGGGTCTAGGAGCATACCGAAGTTGTAGGCGAACAGGCTTTGGCGGTACGCCTCCAAAATGTCGTTGAAGCCGCGGGCGGTGCCGCCCACGTTGATTTTGATTTCGGCGCGGATTTCCTCTTTTAGATTTTCGAGCAGGATATGCGCGAAGTCGTTCGCCGAGGCGTACTCGTCGGGCCCGCCGCACTCCTTTATGAACACGACGGTTTTGTCGTCGACGGGGGTAATTATGTCGGCGCGCTCGGACATAGTTCTTAAAAACGCGGCGACCTCCGGCAATTTGCTTTGCGGCTTGACGATGAGGGTCAAAACGTAGAAGCTGAACGGCTTGCCCTGGTAGCCGCTCCTTAACGATTCGGCTTGAACGGGGTCGAGCTCGCCGCGAAGCAGCATTTTGAAACGCTCCTCGCGCGTTATCAAGACGGCGTTGCCCTTTACCGTTTTTTCGACGAGCGAAAGAACGAGCCGCGCGTAGTTGACGCAAGCCGCGTCCGCGCCGTCGATAGCGCCGATAAACGTTTCGCCGCCCTTTGTGAAGGCGAAAAAGGTCTTGTTTTCGTCCCCGTCGGCTTTTACCTCGGCGGGCGAAAGCGCGGACGGGAGTTTTTGCGCCGTAAGGCGGCCGGCCGTCGAAAACAGCGGGCGGCCCTGCCGCGTATAGAGCGATATGCCGATGCCCGTGCTCGTACCGGCGGCGGCGAGCGTGTCGAAAATCTCTTTCATAAGCTCCTCAGCGCCCGCTCCAAATCGGCGATAATGTCGTCGATATTTTCGATTCCGACGCTTAAACGGATAGTCCCGGGCCCGATTCCCGCCGCCGCAAGCTGCGCGTCGGTAAGCTGTCGGTGAGTGCTCGACGCGGGGTGCAGAACGCTTGTTTTGGCGTCGGCGACGTGAACGACGATAGAGGCGAGGCGCAACGCGTTCATAAATTTGACGGCCGATTCGCGGTCGCCTATATCGAAGGTTACGACGCCCGAGGCGTGGCCGTTATCGAGGTATTTTTGAGCGCGGGCGTAGTCGGGATCGGTTTTAAGCCCCGGATATTTTACCGATATTATCCGCCTTTGCTTAGACAAAAATTCGGCGGCGGCGAGCGCGTTTTGGCTGTGGCGCGGCATTCTTAAATGCAGAGTTTCGAGTCCCAAATTCATTAAAAAGGCGTTCATCGGCGAGGGCGCGGCGCCGAGATCGCGCATAAGCTGGACGCGCGCCTTTGTGATAAAGGGCGCGGCGGAAAAGTCGCGGCAGTAGACGAGTCCGTGGTAGCTTTCGTCCGGGGCGGTGAACGAGGGAAATTTGCCGCTTTTTGCCCAATCGAATTTGCCGCTTTCGACTATCACGCCCCCCAAGGCTACGGCGTGGCCGTCGATGTACTTACTCGACGAATGAACGACTACGTCGGCGCCCCATTCGAACGGGCGGCAAAGAACGGGCGTCGCGAACGTCGCGTCGACTATGAGCGGTATGCCGTGCTTGCGGGCTACGGCGGCGACACCCTCCGTGTCCATAACGGTAAGCGCGGGATTAGCGATAGTTTCGCCGAAAACCGCTTTTGTGTCCGGCGTTATAGCCGCCTCGACGGCGCGCAAATCGTTAATATCGACGAACGTAAAACCGATTCCCATACGTTTTAGCGTAACCGCGAAAAGGTTCGCCGTGCCGCCGTAGATCTCGCCCGCCGACACTATGTGGTCGCCCGCCGAGGCGACGTTGAGTATGGCCAAAAGCGTGGCGCTCATACCCGACGCCGTTATCATAGCGGCGGGGCCGCCCTCTAAATCCGCGATTTTAGCCTCGACGGCCGCCGTCGTGGGATTAGCCAGGCGCGTGTAAAAGAAGCCCGCCGCTTTAAGGTCGAACAAGTCCCCCACCGTTTCGGCGGAGTCGTACTTATAGGTGGTACTCATAGCGATCGGCACCGCCCTCGGCTCGCCGTTGGCGGGAGTATAGCCGCTTTGAACGCACTTTGTCTCTTTTTGCATAGTTATATCCCTCTCTATTTTATCGCCAGCGTTTTACCCAACCGAACCTATCCGGCAGCCGTCCCGTCTGAATGCCCGTAAGCTCGTCGAAAACGGAGGCGGAAAGCTCGCCGAATTCGCCGCCGTTGACCGTAAGCTCGCGTCCGTTAAGCATTATGGCGCCCACGGGCGATATTACCGCCGCCGTACCCGTCCCGAAAATTTCGGTAAGACTGCCGTCCCCGATCGCGGCGACGACCTCGTCGACGGCGACGGGGCGTTCGTCCACGCGGATTCCGCGCGATTTCAAAAGCTCGATGACGCTTTTGCGCGTGATTCCGGGCAAAATGCTCCCGCCGAGCTCCGGTGTTATAACGCGGTCGCCCACGCGGAAAAATATGTTCATAGAGCCGACCTCCTCGACATATTTGTGTTCGCGCGCGTCGAGCCACATAACCTGGTCGCAGCCGCAACGCGCGGCCCTCTCGCCCGATTTTAGGCTTGCGGCGTAATTGCCCGCGACCTTATGATGACCCGTACCGCCCCGGCTTGCGCGGACGTATTCGGTTTCGACATAGAGCTTGACGGGCGCGAGTCCGTTTTCGTAATACGCGCCTACGGGCGACAAGATTATGAAGAAAATGTAATTGCGCGCCGTGTGAACGCCCAACGCCGCGTCGGAGGCGACGACGGCGGGACGGATATAGAGCGCGGTGCCCTCGTCGGTCGGAATCCAATCCCCGTCCAAAAGCACAAGCTCCTTTAACGCGCTTTCGACGAACGACGGATCGAACGCGGGTATGCAGACGCGCGCGCAGGACTCGTTCATACGCGCAAAATTTTGCTCGATTCGGAATATCCGAATTTCGCCGTTCTTATTTTTGAACGCCTTGGCGCCCTCGAAAACGGCTTGTCCGTAGTGAAAAACGGACGTGGACGGGTCGAGCGTAAACGGCGCGTAGGGCTGTATACGCGCGTTTTTCCACTCGCCGCCGCCGTACTCCATAACGAACATATGGTCGGTAAAGACGGTGCCGAACTTGGGCACGCCGGCGGGCTTAACCTTCGGATTCGCGGTTTTTTGAACGGTCAGTTTCATTTTTGTATCTCCTTGTATTCTGCGTAATTAATATAGTCTGTCTTAATAAATTGCGGCGTCCCCGCCCCCTTTGTGATATTCGCGACGCTTTTAGCCATATCGACGCCGCTTTTTACCGCCAGCGTGAGCGTTACCTCCTCGCCGAAGCTCCGCCCGATTACCGCGATTCCCGCCGGGGCGAACGCCGATTCGGGAAAGCCGTAGGGAACGGCGAGCGAGTAGAGTCCGCACCTTGTGAGCGTTATTTTGGGAGCCGCCGCGAGCGCCGCCCTTACGCAGTCGGAGTACGCCCGCGTAAGCCCGCCCGTGCCGAGCTTGACGCCGCCGAAGTACCTTGCGACGGCCCCGAGCAGCTTTTTGCAGCCGCTCGCTTTTAGGACGGTCAGTATGGGGATTCCCGCCGTGCCGGGCGGCTCGCCGTCGTCGGCGGATTTTGCCGTTACACCGCGCTCGTCGGCAATGTAGGCGTGGCACAAATGCGAGGCGTCGTAGTATTTTTTGCGCAAGTCCGCAAGCTTTATAAGGGCGTCGCGCTCGTCGGTTACGGGCTCGATTATGCCGATAAAGCGCGACCTTTTAACGACGATTTCGGCGCGGCCGCTCCCCGCGGCAAGATAGGAATCGGTCATTTCAACGTTATAATTTCGCGGAGCTTTTTGCCCTTGCTAAGGACAAAGCCGCTTTTGTCGGCGTAGTCGCAAAGCCTGTCCTTGACCGTTTCGACGCGCTTGTCGTCGATCCTTATGCCGCCGCCCTCGATAAGCGCTCGCGCCTCGCTCTTGCTTTTTGCGACGCCGCCGATAAACAGAAAATCGACTACGAGCGCGTCTAAACCGCACGCGACCGTTCGGGCGGGCATAGCGGCGCCGCCCGCCCCGCCCGAAAAAGCCGCCGCGGCCTCGTCGCGGGCTTTATCCGCCGCAATTTTGCCGTGAACGAGCGCCGTAACCTCGTAGGCGAGGCGCTTTTTCGCCGCGTTTATGCGCTCGTCCTTATGCGCGGTAAGCTCCGCGATTTCGTCTAAGGGAACGAACGTCAACAGCTTTAAGCATTCGGCGACCTTGACGTCCTCGACGTTCCGGAAGTATTGGTAAAAGTCGTACGGCGACGTTTTTGCCGGGTCTAGCCACAGCGCCCCTTTGGACGTTTTGCCCATCTTGCGGCCGTCGGACGTTTCCAAAAGCGTGAACGTCATCGCGTAAGCGTCGGCGCGTTCCTTGCGGCGGATAAGGTCGGCGCCCGCCAAAATATTGTTCCACTGATCGTTGCCGCCGAGCTGCAAACGGCAGCCGTATTTTTGGTAAAGCACCAAAAAGTCGTACGCCTGCATAAGCTGGTAGTTGAACTCGAAAAAGCTTAAACCGCGCTCTAATCTTGCCTTAAAGCATTCGGCGGTAAGCATTTTGTTGACCGAAAAATACGTGCCTATGTCGCGCATAAACTCGATATAATTAAGGTTAAGCAGCCAATCGCCGTTGTTGACCATTATAGCGGCGTTTTTGCCCTCGAAACGGAAAAACCTTTGCATCTGCTTTTTGAACGCGGCGCAGTTGGCCTCGACCGTTTCGCGGGTCATCATAAGCCGCATATCGGTTCGGTTCGAGGGGTCGCCTATCATACCCGTGCCGCCGCCTATAAGGGCGATGGGAGTGTGGCCCGCGTTCTGCATATGCGCCATAGCCATTATCGGTATATAGTGGCCTATGTGAAGGCTGTCGGCGGTTGGGTCAAAGCCCACGTAAAAGGTAACGCTCCCGTTTTGAAGAAGCTTATACAGGTCGTCCTCGTAAACGGTCTGTTTTATAAAGCCGCGTTCTTTCAGGGTGTCGAATACGTTTTTAGCCATTCCTTTTAGCCTCCGCGATTTTTTTCTTGAAAAGATTCCCTAACGCCGCGATTCCTCTTTCGATCCGCTCGGGACTCTCGTTGGAGTAGTTGAGCCGTATGGCGGAGCGTCCGAGCGCGGGATCGGCATAGAACACGCCGCCCGAAATATATACCGCGTTTTGTTCGACCGCCTCGGGCAAAAGCTCCTTGACGTTTAAGGGAGCGTTAAAGCGTCCCCACACGAATAAGCCGCCGTCGGGGTCGGTGTGGATAAACTCCTCGGGCATATACCTGTCGATAGCGCTCATCATAGCGTCCTTTCGGAGCTTATAGATCGGCAGACTCTTTTGTATGTCGGCGGCGAGCTCGCCCGATTGCAGATATTTTAGGGTGATAAGCTGCGAAAGATTCGAGGTGTGAAGGTCGGTGCCTTGCTTGCCGATCGCCATTTTGCGGATAATCTCCTTGGGGCCGGCGGCGACGGCGACGCGCAAGCCCGGCGACATTATCTTTGAAAAGCTGGACACGTACACAACCGTATCGGACGCGTCGAACGACTTTAACGGCGGAATGTGTTCGCCCTTAAAGCGCAGTCTGCCGTAAGGGTCGTCCTCCAAAATAATCACGCCGTGGCGGGCGCAAATTTCGATTAGCCCCCGGCGGTTGGCGGCGGAATAAGTCTTGCCCGTAGGGTTAGAAAAGGTCGGAACGCAGTAGAGAATTTTGGGGCCGTACAGCCTTATCTTTTTTTCGAGGTCGTCTAAATCGAGTCCGTCGTCGGTAGCGTCGACGCCCCGCGCTATACCCTCGTAGGAGTTGAGGATTTGCAAAAACGCGAGGTATGTCGGGTTTTCGACCAAAACGGAGTCGCCCTTATCGATAAACGACTTTAACACGAGGTCTATGCCCTGCTGACCGCCCGAAACGACTAAAACGTTTTCGGGCGTTTGATTCCCGATTCCCGCCGCGTCCAAATAATTAATAAGCTCCCGCCGCAAGTCCGCGAAGCCCTCGGTGGTGCCGTATTGGAGCGCGCGCTTTGCGTCGGCGCCCGAAAGCGCCTCGGCGGCGAACCGCGCGAGCTTTTCGGTCAACAGGCATTCCGACGCGGGCAAGCCCCCCGCGAACGATATGATTTCGGGCCGCGAAAGCAGCTTAAAAATTTCGCGCGTCGCGGTTCCGTTCATTAAACTCATTCTCGAACTAAAATTAAATTCCATTTTTCGACTCCGTTTTATTTTGTGAATTTTGAATATAGAGCGATTTCGGCAGCAGGCGCACCGCGTAGTACGCCGTGATTCCCACGAACAGCCCGGCGATTACGCCCGCCGTGAGCGTGAGCGGCAAAATCGCGAACAGGTTGAACCTTACCACCGCCGAGGCGACCGCCAATTGCGCCGCGTTGTGAACGGCCGCCGCCGCGAGGCTTATGAGCATAAGGCTTACGCGCGGAAACACGAACAGATACAGCAGCGTTTGAACCGTCAGGGCGGCAAACCCCGCCGGGAGCGAATACATAAGTCCGCTTATGTTGCCCGAAAACACCGACAGGAGCAAGCAACGGATAAGCAATACGGCGTAAGCCTCGCCCGCGCCCAAAATTATAAGCGCGACCAAGCTAACCACGTTGGCGAGTCCGAGCTTTACGCCCGGCGCGAACGCGAAAACGGGCGGCAGAGCGTTTTCGATAAGTCCGAGTATTAACGCGGCGGCCGTGAAAAACGCCGTTATCGTCAGTCGTTTCGTCGCCATAGCCGCTACCCCGAAACGGCGTCCGAGCCGCCGCCGCTCCCTCCCGTTACGCGTATAACGATTCCGTTGGGAGCGCACACTATCGCCCGCCCCGCGTGCCTTACCGCGCCCTGGTGAATGCACAGCTTGTCGGGACAAGCCGCCTCCGTTACCCTTACCGCGCCGTCCTTAATGACGACCGTCAAAAGCCCGCCGACATCGATTTCGCGGTCGCGGTCCAAGGGGTAGGTCTGCCTTTGACCGTTATGCGTTATCTCGACGGCGCCGCCCTTCTTTGTGAGCGCGGCGGCAAAAACGACGGCGGCAGCCGCCAAAATAATCGCGGCCGCTATAATGTCGGCGACGCGGCAGGGTTTGCCGCTCCTGATTATGTCGATTTTCCGCTCGTCTACCATTCCCTTTGCCCGTATCGCTCGTATTCGTTAACCGTGTCGGTCAGCGCCAATTCTATTGCGCCTATAACCGACATATCGCCGCGCGTCTCCTCTTTGCCGTCGTAACGCTCCGAAAATATGATTGCGGCGACGTCCGTTTCGCCCGATTCGCGGCGCGACTTTAACCATTTTGCGCCCGCCTCGAAACCCATCGCGCACACGGCGGTAGAGTACGCGTCCGCCCGCGCCGAGCTTTTGGCAAGCACCGTCGCCGACGAAACGTATTCGCCCGCCTGCTCCCATCCGCCCTGCCCGTAAACGATTCCGGCGGGAGCGCCGCTGCGGGGATCGATAATGTGCGACGGCGTAATTCCCGATTCGTGGACGTAGTAGCGCATATAGTCGCCGCTCGTAACTATCGAAACGTCGCCGTAGGAGCTAAGCGCGCACACCTCGCCCCTTAGGGGCGTAAAGCGCGGACGCGGCGAGCGCACCCTAATGTCCCAAGCCGCGCCGCCGAGCTTTTTGCCCTTTACGACTATGTTGCCCGATATGTTGACAAGCCCGCTTGTTATGCCGCGCGCGTCCATAATACCGAGGCACAAATCCGCGCAGTAGCCCTTTGCCACGCCGCCCAAATCGAGCCGCAAATTTTTGTTAGTTTTGGACATATAATATTTGCCGCCGTCCTCCGTCAACCGCAGCGCGGTTATGTCGCAATCCCCCTTTGCCTCGGCTACCCGATCGGGCGTAGGGAGCGCGTGTTTTAACGGCCCGTCGACGGCCGGGTCGAACGCCGAATAGCCCGCTATGTCGAGCTTCCACAGCCGCGAAAGATTGTTGACCGCTATGCTGAACGCCCCGTCCGTTACCGTTTCGAGTTCGACCGAAAGCGTCATAAGGTCGTAAACCGTCCCGCTTATTTCGACCCTCTCGCCCGGCGCGGCGGTTTCGTTAAGGTAGTAAAGCGCGGAGTCGGGGTTCGCGGGCGAGATTTCGCCGTCGATTCCGTTAATGACCGACAGCATTTCGCTAAACGCGCCCTTAGGATCGGGGCCGGAAAGCCGCACGGAAACGCTTATCGACTTTGAAAAGACGATTTCGGTCGCCTCGTAATATTTTCGGCCGTAGCCGCACGAGGCCGCCGCGGCAAAAACGAGCGCCGCAAGCGCCGGGATAGCGATTTTTTTAGCTCTTGACAAAGACCACTCCGAGGGTACCGGGGCCGCAGTGGCACCCTATCACGGGCCCCACCCTGCACGGCCAAAGCTGCGCGGACGGAAACCTTTCCTTGATGCCGGCGTTCAAAAGGTCGTAATCCTCGCCCAATTCCGTTGTAAGAACCGTTACGGGGTAATCTAAATCGACCTTTTCGGATTCGAGCTTTTCGGCGAGCGTAGCGATCGCCTTTTTGCGCCCCTTGACCTTTTCGGCGCCGTCGAGCGCGCCGTCGGTTATGGTGATAATCGGTTTTAGGTTCAGCATAGTTCCCATAAGCGCCTTAAAGCCCGAAAGCCGCCCGCCGCGCTTTAAGTACACAAGGTCGTCGACCGTAAAATAGCAGGCGATCCGCTCGCGGAACTCCTCGACGAATTTTACGACCTCGGCGTCCGACGCGCCCGAATTGTGGAGCTTGGCCGCGTAATAAACGACGATTCCCGCCGCCATACTTATGCCCTTAGAGTCCGCCGTAGTTATAGTGCGGTCGGGATACTTTTCCTTTAATTCGGCGATCGCCGCGTCCATCGACAGGAACGTCGCGCTCATCTTGTGCGTAAACGTTACGTACAAAACGTCCTCGCCCGCCTTCAAAAACGGCTCGAAATACTCGACGTAATTCGCCTGATTGAGCGCCTGCGTCTTTACCGACGCGCCCCTCCTCATCTTTTCAAAAAAATCCTCGCTCGCCGCGTCGCCGCCCGCCCGCCCCAAATCGTAGCACGACTCCGCGCCGTTGACCGTGTAGGGCATACGTATAAGATAATCGATTTTAAGCTCGTCGAACTTCCTAAAATCCAATTCGCAATTGCTGTCGCATATAAATTTACTCATAAAAAAACTCCTTCGCCGCGTCCGTAACAAAACGCCACAATTTATTATACTCCATTCCTTAACTTTTTGCAAGCGATTAAAGGGAATATTGCGGCGTAATGCCTTGCTAATTCCTCAAAGACTTCAACAGAGCGATTTCGGCGGCGTAGCCGGGAAGGTCGTTGGGTGTTTCAAGATAGAAGGGCAAGTCCTTTAAGCGCGGATGATTGATAATTTTTGCAAAGGCGTCGAGTCCGATCGACCCCTTGCCCAAAAGCTCGTGGCGATCCTTGCGGCTATTAAAGGGCGTCATACTGTCGTTAAGATGGACGGCTTTTAGCTTAGTCAGACCGACGGTTTTATCGAATTTTTCAAGCACGCCGTCAAGGTCGCCCACAATGTCGTAGCCCGCCGAATAGATATGGCAGGTATCTATGCAAACGCCTATGTCGCCGCACCGACCGCACCGCGATATAATCCCGTAAAGCTCCGTAAAATCGCCGCCGATTTCACTGCCCTTGCCGCTCATCGCCTCTAAAAGCACCGTCGTATTTTGGTCGGGCCTCACCGCCGCGTCAAGAATTTGAACGATCCGTTCTATGCCCGCCTCCGCGCCCGCCCCCGTGTGGCTGCCCGGGTGAACGTTGTACATAAAGCCCTCGAAATTGCGCATAGTGCGCAGATCCTCTTCGATGCACGTCCTTGCAAACTGTGCGATTCGCGGATCCGCGGACGCCGCGTTAATCGTGTACGGCGCGTGAGCCAAAACCGCCGCGATTCCGTTCGTCCCGCAATAAGTCTTGAACCGCTCGATATCGCCAACGTCTACCGCCCGCGCCGCCCCGCCGCGCGGATTGCGCGAAAAATACTGAAACGTGTTCGCGCCTATCCCCGCCGCCGCCTCCGCCGCCGCAAAATACCCGTCCGCAATCGATAAATGACACCCTATTCTGAACATTAAAATAATATCTCCTTTTTTTCCTTGACAAAACCCTAGCGTGTGTAGTATACTGGTAAAACCCTCTATGCGATGGTGGCGGAATTGGCAGACGCGCACGTTTGAGGGGCGTGTGGGCAACCGTATGGGTTCAAGTCCCATCCTTCGCACCAACCAAAAGGTTCGGATTTTCCGGGCCTTTTGCTCTATTCTAGCACATTTCACCCTCAAAATCAACCGTTTTGCCCACACGTCCAAATCAAAAACGCGGGGAAAAATTGCTTAAACGTTTGATTTCCGCCCGCTCAAATTCCGTGCTTACGTGGCTGTATATATCGGCGGTCGTGCCGTACGTCGTATGCCCCAGCCACTTCTGAATAGTTTTCATAGCGACGCCGCTTTCCAGACACCGCGTAGCGAACGTGTGTCTTAAATCGTGTATCGTAAAGTTCTTAACGCCGGTACAGAACGCTATTATTATCAATTCTGAGAAGTATTGGCGTGAAATAGAAAGTCGTCGCGGGGGCGTAATGCCCGACGCAAAACAAACAAAATTACAGGAGTATTAAAAAAACCTTGACATACGTATCAAATGTGTTATAATATACGTATGATAGATGTAGGAGGTGAGACTTATGGCTACGGAATCAATCGGTAACATTATCGAAATCAAGGACGCCGAAACAATGCGGCGACTTGAAGAAGGACTTGATAAAGAAAGCCCGTTCAAAAATGTTAAGCCGTTTACAGAGGAAGAGTTAAATAAAAATGCGGATCGGTTTTTCAAATGTTGGTCACACCACTCGAAAAAATAATTAAGCGTTTTCAAGACACAAAGCGATTAGACGATTTGAGATTACTTGTAAAAAGATTTGAGTGTTCGAGAGATTTGGACGTTCAAGCTTTTTTGCGCGATAGAGCGATCGATTACGATTTGTGTTACCGCGCTAAAACATATTTTTTGTTTAAGGACGACAGCACAGAAGTGGTGGCATATTTTTCCTTGGCAATGTCCGGTGTTACTTTTTCAGAAAATGTCCCGGATAAAATTAAAAGAAAATTAATGTACGGTATGACGAATAAAAAATACGCTCCCGCTTACTTAATCGCGCAAATAGGAAAAGACGACGCGTATGCCGATGAAAAAATCGGCGAATATCTTTTAACGGCGGCGATGGAAGCGATCCAAAACGCGCGTAATTACATAGGCGGCAGATTTGTATACGTCGAATGTAAACCGACGTTACGCGCATATTATGAAAAATTAGGTTTTACATATTTGCAAACCGCACAAAATAATTTATTACAAATGTTTCAAGTTTTATAAAAAAATAATTTAACGAAAGCCTCGCAAGCGCGGGGCTTTTTCATAGGAGTATTAAAAATGAACGACAGACATAGGCAGGGCCGTAGTCAATACGCTGAGCTTATGGGTATATCACGACGGTACATTTTACAAAACAAACGATGATATGCACATCGGGTTTTTGGGTTGGGGTAAAGACCCGGCGGACGTATACACAAATAAAACGTTCAAAGATATTGTTCCTTCGGCTAATTATAAATAATTCGCCACAAAAAAGCCTATTAACCACAACAAAAACAGTGCCACCGAAGGAACACCAAGTACAATTAAAGTCCATTTAATGATACGCGTGCGCACAGTTCCGACTTTCTTAGGTTCCGCTGATTTTGCGGGGTTGGGTATAACAAATAACATCGGGCTATAAAATAACAACAAAATAATGCTCAATGCAATCGCCGCTATATAAGCGGGAAGCGAAACCGCTATGGAAATAATAAACATGATTGCGTAAAATATACAAATAAAAATGTAGCCGATTATACGCAAACACAGTGCCTTGAAATCAACTAAATCCGACAAAGTATCAAATAGATCGCCGTTCTGCGTTATTGTGCAAATATAAACCACCCCAAAAAACACAAGAAAAACTCCGTAAAAGATCGCGCAAAAAATAAATAAAGGAAAAAGGACTATTTGCAAAAACAAATTTTTGCAAAATATATATTCCTGAATCGCGGTTTTGCCGTGTACAACGGTCCCGCCTAAAATTTCATAGTCAATTTCGATTTGCACTTCATTTGCCTCCTATAAGTAAAGTAAGGTAAGGTAAGGTACGCTATTGGTTATACAAAACCTTGTGCCTTTGACTAACTATAAATAAGTCCCAACACCACAACGACAAAAAACACACCAAGTGAAATACATCTAAACCAGACGGACACCAAACGTGCGCGTTTATTAGCCTTCGCCTTACGCGCCGCCGCTTCTTCCTCGGTTTCCTCATTCTCTATCGCAAACCCGATTTTATGTTTCTTTTTCATTATCCTTTACCTCCGTTTGTTTGTATTTTGCGCAATATTATGTAGACGTTCAAATTTAATAGTACGCGCTCCGTCTCGTCCAAAAACGTTTGTCATTATAATAATCCAAAAAAAGGAAATTATCATCAACAACCCGCAATTTAACCCGTAACGTAAACAGCGCTATTTCTTTACGCTCGACCAGTGCGGTGCCGCGCGCCCGCGCTAACAGTGCATTCGGCGTATACCCAACGGCGTCTGCGAATCGAGAAATTTTTGGACTGTCAAACGGGATTATGTCATATACGCCGCAATCTGAATACTCCACATATAACGCTTCTTTTTCGTGTATACTTTGAATCGCTTTTAGGTATTGTTTCGTCCAACAACACTCCCGTATTTTTCCCACAGACACGTACCGCGGTTGTTCTTCACCAAAAAGCGTTACGACGCCTATATTCCGCGCGCTAAATATAGACGCGGCGGCCGCAGGAAATTGGTCCACATTAGCCGTGGCGGTGTAAAACACAGACACGTGCGTCTTATCATCACTAAAACACACCTTTTCAATTTCGCGGATCTCCAACTTTTCAACGCACGGTTTCATCGTATACCGCCACCCACATTATTAATTCTCTCCTTTTTCATTTTAGCTCTCCTTTTATGTAATATCACCGAGATACGGGTCGCCTACCGGAATATCGCAGAAACAAGCGCCGCAGTGCGGGCACCTGTACCCCATACAATCTTTACAATACAGTCCGTATATCGGGGGTGTTTCATTAAGCCCAAGTGATTCTGGACACGCAAAACAACCTCCCTTTCCTTTGCTCAACTCTTGTCTTTCCACGGGGCACTTTTCTTGTCCCTTGCGATACGTCCCGTTCCACTTATGGTAATCCAGAAAAATGCGGTTATTATCGATACGTTGCGTTTCAACGTACAACACCCAAGGTTGGCGCGGCGGTAAGCGCGACACCATTGCGCGACTATTCCTCTGGCGCGTGCTCGACTGTCTAAGTCGGGTAACGCTATGTTGCGGGGCACCAAAAAGCTTATTTCACAGCCTATCGCTTCCTCAAAGCGACGTAATCTAGGCACATCAGAGGGAATAAAATCCGGGACTTTGATTGCGGCTTTATGCACCGGTGGAGAATGATACGTTACGCGCCAACCATCTATTCCGCACACGTCTTTTTCAGGCAACACTGCCCACACAGACTGCACCGTACATTCAATTTTGCCTATGCACTCACCGCCAATATGCTGCCGTTGCTCTTCATCGTGGTATTTTATTGCGCCAACTTCTTTTCCCAGTAAAACGGACAGCGCGGATTCGTCGTGTAAGTTTATTGTTTTAGACACACCGGCCACGTCTAAAAATCTTGCCGTGCGTGAGTTTGTAGCAGTTGTATAAAACTCTTCCACGATAGGTTTACCGCAGTTATACGACACACTAAAACGAATGTCATCTGCGTGTAACCATACATTTTCAATTTTATACACCCCGGCGGCTTCGATATATGCGTTTAAG